>WRNF01000179.1 GCA_009776715.1 Treponema sp.
AAGGAAGTTTATTAATTGTGGGGTTTACTACCATTTATTCTAAGCGTTACAAAAATTTAACCGCCCTGAAGGGCGGGGTATTAAACCCCACTGCGAATAAACTAATGCAGCGGCGATTAAAAAACAATGCATAAATCACCGCTGCACATTATTGGTTTTTAGCCCCAAATGAACCGGTAGACGGTATTTTATGCCGTCTATTTGGAGATGTGCGGCGTTTAAATGTCGCACATCGCACTGGTATATGCCGTTTTAATGGCATATACCGGTTTTTTTCTGCATTTTACCTCATAAATTTTTGCCCTAGTCAAAGATCGGTAATTTTAGGCTTATTTTTCTTTTGCAATAATTTCACTGCTTTAATATTCCCGTACGGTAATATTTAACCTATTCTTTCCAAAAATATCCAATTTATTACCGATAGGTAATATTTCGATGTATTTTCTTCAAAACAGCCAAATTCTTACCGATAAGTAATATGGAGAAAGAAATGAAGGAGAAAGCAATTATATTGAAGGATTCCAGGACATTCGGAACGGTTGTCCGTTCATTCCGAAAAAAACAAGGCATCACTCAGATACAGTTGGCGGCAGTGGCAAACACCGGTGTACGCTATATAGGCGACCTTGAAAACGGAAAAACCACAGTACAGCTTGATATGGCTTTAAGGGTTGCATATATTCTTGGCATGCAAATTGAAGCGCGTGGGGCCGGCAGGTGAGCCGGAAACTTAACGTGTATCTCTGCGGAGAAAAAACAGGCGTGTTAAGCGGAGATGATTTATTGCAGCTAAGGTTTCAATATGATGCAAATGCCGCGCCTTTGTCTGTTCGCTTGCCGGTAAGGGCGGAAGCATATCCCCACGCTATGGCTTATCCGTTTTTTGAAAATTTAACCCCGGAGGGCGAGGCCTTTGACATACTCACCAAAGACCATGCTTCTGGGAATAAGGTTTTTTCCATTCTTGACAGATTCGGCGGAGATTGCGCCGGCGCGGTGGCTTTTTATGAAACAAGGCCGCACAATAATGACGAGGCCCCGCGTGAAATATCTTCTGCAAAAATGGCGCATATTATAGATACACTGCCTCTGGATCCGCTGCTTACAGGGATGGATAATCCGCCGCGGCTTTCATTGGCCGGCGCCCAGTCTAAATTTGCGGTATATAAAACTAATGGAAAATATTATCGTTCCAGCGACAAATATCCTACCACTCATATAATAAAAATTGCCAATAAAAGATTTCCTAATTTATTGGAAAACGAACAGTTCTGCATGCAGCTTGCAAAAATTATTTTATCTGACATACCTAATGTTGAGTTAAAGAACCTTAAAGGCCGGCAATTTCTAGAGATCGAAAGATATGACAGATATGTTAAAAACGGAGTCGTTTACCGTATACACCAGGAAGATTTTTGCCAGGCGCTTGGCATTGTCTCTGGAATGAAATATCAGAAAGGCGGCGGGGCCGCGCTTAAAGCATGTTACAAGATCATTAATGAATTTTCAGAAAACCGGCTGGCAGATACAATACGGTTTGTTAAATGGATAATTTTTAATTATTTAACCGGCAATACCGATGCCCACGCAAAAAACATTTCTTTGCTGTACAGCAGTTCAGGAATCAGGCTTGCCCCGTTTTACGATTTATTGTCTACCGAGGTGTATCCTGAAAAAACAGTAGATCATGCAACGGCTATGCTGATAAACGGCAAAGGTAAGTACCATTCCCTGCGGCTTAAAGATTTTATTGCATTATTCGAAAATTTGAATATAAATGCGACAAACATGATAAAGGCCATAAAGAGCATGTTTAAAAATATTGTTCCGGATGCGGTGAATCTTCGTGAAAGCCTGCTTGCAGGTAAAAACCTTCAGGCTGCATCAATGTATGATGATATAATTGCAATTATAAAAAAACGTTTTAGCGTATTGTTTTACTGATTTTTTTTACATCCTACTTGCATTTTTCTCTTTTTTTTAGTACTCTAAACTAAATGGACACATAATCTGTTCAATTATCTGGAGGAAATATGAACGCGTATATAACTGAAGTTTTAAACGGCCTTAAGGCCAGGGTTCCATGGGAAAGTGAATTTATTCAGGCAGCGCAGGAAGTGCTTGAATCTATAGCCCCGCTTATTGAAAAGGACCCAAAATATAAAGCGCAAAAAATTCTTGAGCGCATTATTGAACCGGAACGCTGCATCCTTTTTAGGGTGCCCTGGATGGATGATAAAGAAGAATACCATATAAACCGCGGTTACCGGGTTCAGTTTAACAGCGCCATTGGCCCCTACAAGGGCGGTGTGCGTTTTCACCCTTCGGTTACGCTTTCAACGCAAAAATTCCTTGCTTTTGAGCAAATGTTTAAAAATGCCCTTACCGGCCTTCCTATGGGCGGCGGAAAAGGCGGCGCGGACTTTGATCCCAACGGCAAAAGCGACAATGAAATTATGCGTTTCTGCCAGAGTTTCATGAACGAACTGTACAGGCACATAGGCCCGGATACCGATGTTCCGGCGGGCGATATCGGTGTCGGCGGACGTGAAGTGGGTTACATGTTCGGCCAGTACAAAAGGCTTGCCAATGAATTCACCGGCGTTTTCACCGGCAAAGGATTAACTTTCGGAGGCTCTATTCTAAGGCCCGAAGCCACAGGCTTTGGCGCAATGTACTTTGCCGAAGAAATGTTCAAAGCCAAGGGCGAATCGCTCGAAGGCAAGACCGTAGCGGTTTCCGGTTTCGGCAATGTTGCCTGGGGCGCATGCATTAAGGCAAGCGAGCTGGGCGCAAAAGTTATCGCCATTTCCGGCCCTGACGGATACGTTTATGATCCGGACGGCGTTGCAACAAAGGAAAAACATGACTATCTTCTGGAAATGCTTCTTATCGACCGCAACAAGGTAGAGACTTATGCCAAAAAATTTGCCAACGCTCAATTTTTTGCCGGCAAAAAGCCCTGGGAACAAGCGGTAGACATTGCAATGCCCTGCGCTATACAGAATGAACTTTCCGGCGAAGACGCTCAGCAGCTTATCGCCAACAATGTGAAGGCCCTTGTTGAAGTTTCCAACATGGGCTGCAAGCCAGAGGCATGGAAGCTCTTCATTGAAAAGAAAATTCCTTTCGGCCCCGGCAAGGCCGCCAACGCAGGAGGAGTCGCCACATCCGGCATTGAAATGTCCCAAAATTCAATGCGGCTTTCCTGGACAGCCGAAGAGGTTGACCAGCGGCTGCATGAAATTATGATCAATATCCATAAAACCTGTATTGATACAGCAAAAGAATTCGGTTTTGAAGGCAATTACGTTGTAGGCGCCAATATTGCCGGTTTTAAAAAAGTCGCAGATGCCATGATTGCCCAAGGAATGGTGTAAGGAGAATAACATGATGCAGAAAGAACAAATTTTTGAAATACTGAATAAAAACCCGGTGCTTTTTCTTGCAACCCTTGACGGCAACGAACCCCGTGTTAGGGGAATGTTGCTGTACAAAGCAGATGAAAACGGAATAGTGTTCCATACCGGGCCGCATAAGGATGTTTTTCATCAGATTTCAAAACAGCCAAGTGTAGAAATGTGTTTTTACGATGCCGCCCAGAATATTCAAATTCGTGTCCGCGGCGTTTTGGAAAAAATTGATGACATTAAGTATAAGGAAGAAATAGCCAATCATCCGTCCCGTGTTTTTATGCAGGGCTGGAAGAAAAATTGCGCCGCAATTGATGACTTTTACAATATGTTCTCTGTTTTTTGCCTAAAAAACGGCAAGGCCAATGTGTGGACCTTTGAATCAAATTTTACTCCTAAAGAAGACATTCCCTTGTGAAATTTAAAGTCCTAAAATTGTATGTTTCGGCAGTTATTGTATTGTTTTTTGGATGCACGCCAAATAATGCTAAAAACATTCCAGAAAATGTACTGTTTACTTTTAACAATAATGGAGAAAATAATTTTATAATAGAAATAAAAAAAGCCGATATGTTTAACCCGGTAAATAATAATATTTTTATTTATTATGAGGTAATATCCGGAAGTTATCCAAAATTTTATAATAAATTTATGGTCTATTTGCATGTTGTTCCGGAAAATGATATCTTTAGGTTTGAAACAATGCTGGCTGGTTTTTATATTTTTGAAGATAATGCAGTGAAAGCGCACGCAGATACAGACGGAGAGTGGGTTAATAGCGGATATTCAAACGACACAGATAATTTATGCACGAAAATTTTTGAATATTATTTAAATTTGCCTCATTAAAATTCAGTGTTTTTCCTAAGGACAGCAATTTGCAAGAACAACAAAAGGCCATTCCTTTAACAATGCATCCTTCGCAAAAAGGGCTTTTTTGCCGTCAGAAAACACCCCAAAACAGGTAGAACCTGCACCGGAAAGCCCAGAAAAACAGGCGCCAAGACCCTGCAATGAAGCAAAAATTTTTTCATAACTGCAAGCTAATTCGCTGTTTCCCTGGTTTTTATACATTTCTGAAAGAAAGGCAGGTAAAAAATCATTTTTAAATGGCCAAGTTTCCGGCGGATTGGATAAAATATCCGAAATATTCTGTACATTCAAAAATTGTATTTCATTAGAAGCATGTAACTCCCGCCATAAATCGAAAAAATAGAAACTTTGAGCCGTAGAACTGGGAAAACCGGGGTATACCAGCAAAAAAAAGAGATTGTTCACAGAATTGGGCAGCTTAAAGGGCTGTACCTTTTCGCCTTTGCCGCAAACAAGGGCGGCAGGGCAATTATGCAGAAAAAACGGAACATCGCTGCCAAGGGCAAAACCAATTTCGGCAAGTTTCTCATAGTCCAGCAAACCGGATTTTTCATCAGGCGAAACAAGTTTATTTAATGCCAGAAGCGTTGCCGCCGCATCCGAAGAGCCGCCTCCCAACCCGGCCCCGCAAGGAATGTGCTTATCCACATTAATGCGTGCCAGGAAATTTTTGCCGGAATAACGCTTAAAAAGCGTAATTGCCTTGAAAATAAGGTTTTTTTCCTCAGGAATATCCTCAATGAAATACCCCGCCGCAAGCAGCGGGGTATTTCGTTCTCCCGAGGAATTGGACTCGGGTTTAATACCCAATGTACCAAAAGATGAGCCGTTTGATTCACGCCCCAAGGGGCGGG
>WRNF01000180.1 GCA_009776715.1 Treponema sp.
ATGCTTTTTTCAACAGCAATATCCAAAGCTGATTTTCCGTAAGAATTTTTTTCGTCCATGTCAACGCCGCCTGCAACAAAGGCTTTTACTGTTTGAAAATAGTCCTCCATCAACTGCAATGCGGCATCTAAATCGGCCTGCGCTTTCTCCGGGGTTCTTGTTATCCATTTGCTGACATATTCGGCAATTTGTTCATCGGTCTGGTTGTTTGCTTTTAATTGGTTAATTTTTTTATCATATTCTGTTTTGGCAATTTCAAGGTTTCTCTTTTTATATTTAATGTCAATTAAAGCGTTAGCCGCATAATCGGCGGCAATATATATTCCTGTATTGCCGTCCTTGTCGGTCATATTAAGTTTTACGCCGCGTTCTGCCATAAATTTTACCATTTCAACAAGCCCATTGCGTGCGGCGTAATGATAGGAACACATTTTTTCATTTTCGTCCTTGCGAATGGCGCTGACTTTATTATCTAAAAGCAGCGCTGCAGTTTCGGCAACAGCCCCTTTAGGCTTGGGATGATAGTTGCTTTCATTCTGGCGGGCTAAATAGTGAAGCAGATTAAAGGCGTATTTATCGGTTAATTGAGGAGAAACCCCGGCCTGGAAAAGCAGTTTCAGCGCCTCACTGTCTGCAAAATCGGCAGCAAGAAAAGCCAATTCATTCAGCTTTTCCTCTTGCCCTTTGCTTTCCTCAATCGCCTCACGAAAAGCAGGCAGAGCGGCCTCCCGGCCTTCCTGGTTATAAATTCTCATAATTTCATTTTTATTCATTGATGATTCCTTAATATGCATTATACCTGATCTATTAGAAATTGTCATCTCGTTGCTCATAAAAAATAAACATATTCGCAACTTCATGTCTTTGTTTTCAGTCTATGCACGGCATGATTTAATAAGGAATTGTCGATTTTACATCTTTAGTAAAGAATTATTCTGTATTTTCTTCGCATAGAAGCACACAATGTTTAAAAACAAATTATCTATCTTCTTATATTGTTAAATTCTAAATTTTCTGCTAGAAGTTTGTCGGACTTTTTCCATTCCTATAGCTTTGTCATTTTCGATAAAAATTTGCTCAAAAATATAGTTTTTGAGCATTTTTTACTTTGCAAATTCCGTGAGGGGTCCAAAATTTTACAAGTGCTACAAGCTCCCTGCATATTAACTTGCTTTTACGGCAGCAACTGCCCATTGTGGGTATTGCTGCTAATAGTCCCGTAGAAATTAAATCCCGCAAATGAACCTCTAACGCCTGTGCTGTAAACATCGCCGTTTACAATGCAGTTTTGTATTATTCCGGGATTGTAGTTAAAACCGGTTATACCGCCGGAATAAGAAGACGAATAGTTGTTAATAACTACATTAGTCCCATAATCATTTGTGACAGTGATGTTTTCAATAATGCCATAATTATATCCTGAAACCATTCCTACAGAAGTGTTTTCCCCTACTGCTCCTACTTTTCCAATTATATGCAAATTTGCAATGGTTCCCGTATTTGTGGCAAATAATCCAATGCCATCACTATTAGTAGAAGCCTCCCATACACATAAGTTTGAAACGGTTTTACCATTTCCATCCAAATAACCGGAAAATTCAGGGATTGGTTTCCAGGTTGGCATGCCGTAGGGCTGATCCATGTACGGTAAAGTAATATCATCCATCAAAATAAAATGCTTGCTGCTAACCACACCGATGTTCGATAAATGGTGTTCATCCCAGATTTGATATGGGGTACTTGGGTCTCCTGTACCGCCGCCAAATAACAAATGTTCACCGCTAAGTGCTTTGAAAGCATTTAAGCGACCTTTGGAAATGCACTTATTGCCTAATTCAATTAGTTTTTCATCAACGTTTTTTATAATAAGCTGTTTTATTTCAGGGGCCCTCATTGCAGGGTATTTAGACTTAATAAGTGCGGCAGTTCCCGCAACCATTGGGGCAGCAAAACTTGTTCCACTAAGAGTATCGTATCCTCCATACATTGTTGTTGAATAAAAAGTGCCGGGAGCGAAAAGATCAATGTATAAATCAGAATAATTCGAATAAGATGCGGAGTAATCGTTATATTGATTTGTTGCACCGACTGTAATAAGGTTATCGTTTGTAAAACAAGCAGGAAAACCCGGATCCCCTGTTAGATCCAACCCTCCATAACCCTTGCCGTTTCCAGCGGCACAAACTACGAGCCCAGGGTAGTTTCGTATTACCCACGATAAAACCCAGCAATCATACGAACCGGCGAATCCATATGTACCATTGACAGCATTATCATTATAAATTATAAAACTCATATTAAGAATAGGAATTCCAACCGATGCAGAATAATCAACAGCGCTTATGGCACGGGAAGTAAAAATATAGTCATTATTATTTGGTGCAAAACCTAATTTTAGAGAAACCAATGTTATATTCCAGCATACACCGATAATACCGTTGCCTTTTCCTGCAAGGATTCCTGCAATAAAAGTCCCATGACCGTTAGGGCCATAAGCATCTGTTAAGCCCCCTGGAATTCCATTGGGATAATTATCATCAGAAAAATCACGGCTTAAAGCTGAACTTACCTGCCCTTGTAAATCAATGTGCGATTCTGAACTGATTCCGCTATCTATTACGCCTAACATAATTGAAGATGAGCCAGTTTCAATGTCCCATGCCTGGGGCAATGAAACCCGATCAAACACATCATATTGATAGCTAAGCCAATAAGCAGGCAATGGGCTTGGTAGTGTAGCAAATTCAATCGCGTAATCAGGCTCGGCGTGTAAAATATTTTCCCTTTTTTCCAAAATTCGAATAGTGTCAAAAACCATCTCCCTGTTTTTTTCACTTAACGTAAAGCACAGTATGCGTTTATACGTGTCTTTGTCCATGAGCATTGCATGGTCAACATGGTACTGTAGTTCTTTCCATTTGCCCTCTGCCTGTTTGCGCAGCAGTGCCGTCATGCCCTGCGTAAGTTCTTCTACTTTGCTGCACCGTTCCTGTACTTCAGGAAAGTCTTCAAGGGAAAATTCTTTGTACAGGTCTGTCTCCTTTAATACAACGAGAATGTGATTTTCCGAAAATTTTTCTTTAACTTCCGTAACGCTGCGGTTTGCATTGCTTTTACTAATATTGCCTGGCGTTTCCTGCTGGCATTGCATTGTAAATAGAACAAACAGAAAAGTTATAAACATTATTAATTTTGTTGTTGTCTTCTTCATTTCTTACTCCTTATGTATTTATGGAACATTTATTGTCAAATATTTAGCATAACGATAGTTATAGGCTATGCATTCTAAATCTTCTCTGGACAGCCAGCCTAAATCATATGCTTCCTGTAACTCGCAGACTTGTCCGTTTTTCCATGCCTGGATTGCCCCTGGTCCGCTGCCATAATAAAAAATAACTCCGCCGATATTGTATTCTCTTACCTGGGCATAGGGACCGAGTCCAAGCAGAACTGTTGCACACCCATTGTGGGAGCCATAGTACATTAAGCTTTTAGGGATTCCATAAGTTCCATTCCCTCCCCAAAAGATTAACTCGTAATGATTTTTTGCATCATTCGCAATCTGGGTAATCATTTCATCGCTCAAATCTTTAAATAAAGGTTCAAGATTGGGACATTTATGATCAGTCAAATGTCCGAAGCTGACATCATTTTTTTCCATCTCATCCTCCTTCTCTTTACTCTGATCTTCATTGTTACCTTTCTCATTTTCCTTGCCATCGGCCTGGCAAGCCGCTAAAAACAATCCTGCAAGCAGCAGGATTACAAGTCCTAAAATCCATGTTTTTTTCATTGTTTTCTCCTAATAATTAAATTCCCCGGCATATGCTAGGGTTTTACTATCTCCCTAAAACCTGCTGCATGAAGGGGAAACCGCTTCATTCATACATTGCAATGTTGACGTATAAACTCTTTGTGCCGTCTCTTGTTTATTTTATCTCCTTAGAGGCTTTGCTTATTATTCATAATTTAAGTATACCGTATATTGAAAGATTAATCAATTGTTTTAAATATTGAGAATCGCCTGGTATCGAGAGGCTCTTGCAAAAGCAGGTTTAGCAAGAGCCTCTCGTGGAATTCCTTAATATGCAGCAAAGGGGATAATTTCGTTTATTTGAACACGGAAACGTACCGATGCAGCCCATTGGCCGGAAGCGACATAAAAGCGGGGAAAAGAGGCAAGGCTGATCTGACCAATTGCTTCCTTGGGGCGGTTGCGTTCGCTTGACTGAAGCATTCCTCGGATTGCGGCCCGCGCGGCATCTTTTAGAACTGCGTTCCGAATGTCAATCCATCCGGAATCCGGCGTTACGCCCTGCATGGGGCAGTACCCTGTGGCCTGAGCATTGCGGACGGTTCCTGTCCTCCAAAACAGTATCCGTTTTTGTTGAGCGTCACTCATCTGGTAATCGGCCCATATACGCAGCTTCATGTCTTTGTTTTCAGCCTCGGTAACATTTAACTTTGGATCCCCCCAGATAATTTCTCCCATTGGCTGAAATTCATTAAATTCTTCCGCAATTCCCCTGGCCCTTTCCCCAATGTCATAATGGAAGGACCAACCGTAGATCATCCCCGAAAAATACAATGCGGCTTCCTGCAATGCGCGCCTGGCGGCTGTCTCTATGTTCAGCGGATATTCGCTGTCCGCCCGGTCGCCGTAAATTGGTTCCATTTCTACCCATACTTCGCCGCGGATCACCTCATGATGAAACCCAAAATCATGTGTCTGCGCATTGGTTATTTCGGGACAGAATACAGCAATAACGGCAAAAAGAAGAAGAAATGGAGGGATTGCTCTTGTCATACCGTAATTATCGGCAGAATTTGAGCGGCAATACAAAGATTGTGCCTTAGTTGTGCAGTATAAACCTTGAGGTTACTCCGCTGCTTGCGCTAAACTTGCCCCATTATTTAATGAACCAGGATGCAACCAGGCCAACTGTTAATGGCAGAGCAATATTATCGTAATCTTCCAGCGGCAGCGCTTCTGTTACCGATGCGGTAAAAGCAACTGTAAGAGATGCTATACAACTTTGGCATATAAAAAAAGCGGAAATAAAAACCGCAGTAAAACAAGCGATTGATCCTTCAAGGCTTTTTCCATGCAAAAAATAAGGCCTGGTTTTACCG
>WRNF01000181.1 GCA_009776715.1 Treponema sp.
CGTGAAGGGCTTGCCGCTTCGCTTGAAATGGACGGTTACAATGCAGTCTGCGCGGCAAGCGGAGATGAAGGCTGGAAACGTTACGGCAATGGCGACATTGACCTGGTGATAAGCGATCTGCGAATGCCCGGCATGGACGGCGTTGAGCTGATGCGGCGCATTTTGGCGGAAACTCCCGGCTTTCCGGTTATTATTCTTACAGGGCATGGCACTGTGGAAAATGCCGTAAATGCAATGCGCGACGGAGCATGGGATTTCCTTACCAAACCGGTTAACCTGAAAAGGCTTTCTTTGCTGGTTAAGCGCGCATTGGATAACCGCGATCTGGTTCTTCGCAACCTTCAACTGGAAGCCGATCTTGAAAAAAACAGGATTAGCGAAAAAATTATCGGCAAAACCCAGATCATGCAGAAGTTATACGATACAATTAATCAGGTTGCTCCCACTAAAGCTTCAATTTTAATAACCGGGGAATCCGGCGTTGGAAAAGAACTTGTTGCAAGCGCCATTCATGAACTGTCGCCCCGCAGCGGCAAACCGCTGATAAAAGTACATTGCGCTGCCCTTTCCGCAAATCTGCTGGAAAGCGAACTGTTCGGCCATGAAAAAGGCGCCTTCACCGGAGCTGTTTCAAGGAGGCGCGGCCGCTTCGAGCTTGCAAACGAAGGAACCCTTTTTCTTGACGAGATTGGTGAAATAGATCAAAACATTCAGATAAAATTATTGCGCGTATTGCAGGAACGCGAATTTGAACGGGTAGGCGGGGAAGAAACCATCGAAACCGATGTACGCATTGTTACTGCCACAAATAAGGANCTTAAAACAGAAATGGAAAACGGCAATTTTCGCGAGGACCTTTACTTCCGCCTGAATGTGGTAAATATACATGTTCCTCCCCTGCGTGAAAGAAAAGAAGACATTCCNATNATGGCNGCAGCTTTCCTAAAGGAATTTGCCGCCGAAAACGGCAAGGAAATTGACGGAATNCATGAAAAAGCATGTTCCCGTTTATGCACCTACAACTGGCCGGGAAATATCCGTGAACTTCGCAACTGCATTGAAAGCGCCGTTGTTATGTGCCGGAAAAAACTCATTACCGAAGAAGATCTTCCTGTTACGCTGCAATCCGCATCCGATGAAGGCTGGGTTAAAATTCCCATTGAAACAAGCATGGAAGAAGCGGAAAAAATTATTATTAATGCTGCCATTAATTTTTATAAAGGCAATAAAAGCAAAGCCGCCGAATCCCTGGGCATTGGGCGAAAAACCCTGCACCGCAAGCTTGGCGGCCCTGACAATGAGGAATGAAGCCCCCGCTCCGCTGCGCAGCGAAGCATCTTTGAGGTAACTTATCCCGAATATTTCTCTCACAAAGGCACAAAGGACACAAAGGCACAAAGGCACAAAGAAAGGTATGGAATCAAACAGGATTTTGTTATGAAACTCGCGAGCTTTCATAGCATAGCCTTTGTGCCTCTGTGTCTCTGTGAGAGATATTTGGGAGTTACCTCTTTCCTTAATCCGTCAATAATTCCAGTAAATCAGAAATTATTGTCTGGCTGCTAACAAATCTTTTAAAAGCGCTGGTTTCAATGTATTGCTTTAATGCACCGGGTACGACTGAAGCAAAATCAATAATAACCCGCGAGCCTTCAGGCAATTCCGGATAAGCTTGAATGCCGCTTGAATATTTGTACACCGCAATAAGATAGCCGTCTCTGCCATGCAGATACCGGAATAGAACAGAAATATCGCTTGCAACCCTCATGTCGGAATACAGGGGGCTGTAAATTCTGTCTAAAACCAGCAAATGATAAATATCCTGTACTGCTTTTTCCTGAGTCTCATCGTCTATTATTTCAAAATCTTCCTCTATTGTAATACAACCCATTTCTCCTTCATGAATTTTGTCATGAGAAAAATCGTCAGTGCTTTCTTCTGATTCAGAAAGCATATCCCCTTCTAAAATAATGGTTTCTACAGCCTCAATGTCGTCTTCTGACAAATACGGTACATTATCATCAATTATTTCTTGTGCAAAAATATTTACATTAAAAAGAAACGCTAAAAAAATATAAACAATAACAAATTTTTTCACTTTATACTCCTTAAAACTTTAATTAAAAATTATTTCATGTGTTTCACCAACAGGCAAAAACATCCCTTCGCTGGCAATATTCCCCCAGACCATTTCCGGAGAAGAACAATATTTCGTTAAATAACTGTTCCCTTTGTAGTTGTAGACAGTAATAATGACCGAATCCAACTCTTCTGCCCCATTGCTGATTTTTTGAAACTGCACGCCGGCCCTGAATACATTAAACTGCGGGGATCGGATATTCCGGAATTCCTGAATATCTCCTGAAGCATCCACATAATAGGTAAGATGATAACAGGATTCAATGTATTCCAACAGAGCTGTAAATGAAGCAACTGTCCTAAAAAGATGGTTCACCTGGCCGTTGGGATAGACATATACCGAATGTGCCTGAGAGACGGTTATAACTTCTGTTCCGTCTTCCTTTTTTTCAGATGCCAGATCCGAAAATTTTTCAAAATTAAAATTGCCGTTTGCAATATCAATTTCTGCTTTACTAAGAATATATTTGTTGCCGGACGGCAGCAAGATATAGTCTCCCGCGTTAGCCGCTTTTACCGAAGAGACAAGGTTTTCAATTTCCTTTCCTTCGGCATTGCCTGTGGCCTGTGCAAACAAGGCAAGCGGATACAAAAAAAAGAAAGTACATAACATTATTGTTAAAATTCTTTTCATATAACTCCTCCTAATGGTGTTTTTTAACCATAAACTTTCGCTCTTAGTTCCTGAAGAAACTTAAGGGTTTTATCGGTCTCGTATTTATAATCAATTTCGGCTGCTCCGTTGGTGCTGACCCAGGGGCATGCAGCGGAAACGCCTTTGTCATA
The DNA here is from genome assembly GCA_009776715.1 of Treponema sp. The sequence continues at coordinate 2,926 of WRNF01000181.1, forward strand.
TCCCGCCTCTTTTAAAACATTAAAAAAGTGAATCAAGGTATCTTTACGGTTTCCTACATTTGGCTGGGCGCCTCCGTCTCCTTGAATGTGGACATTAAGGCAGTAATCGGGAAATTTAAGAATGTCTTCCAGCGGCTGCTCCAGTTCCAGAAAATAATTCAAATCCGCCATAACTTTGACATTGCTGCGCCCTGTCATTTTTGCAAATGCAACGCCTTCAAGGTAACGGGGAAACAATGTGTCCCGCTCGGCCTGCGGCTCCAGGGCAATTTCCATGCCGTATTCCGCAGCATAATCCGCTGCCAGGTTTATGGTGCTGATCGCCTGATCGGTCGCCTTTGTCCTGTCAAAACCGTTCTGCACCCTGAAATGCCCTCCCCAGGCACCCAGGTATTTTACCCCAAGTTCGGCCATGCGTTTGATGGTCCGGCGCAGGGCAAAATCCAACAGTTCCCGGTCATAATACAGGCCGCTGGCTCCCTGCCATAACAAACCAGTTCCCAGCAAATGGCTGGTAACCGGCGTTGGCCGCCCATCAGTTTTGTACATTGCCTTATTTGCCTGCCATTCTGTTTCGGTAAGAACCGGATCGCCGTGAATGCTGGCAGGCACTTCAAAGTACTCCCATTCTTTGTTAACTACATTCACCGGCACCACATCAACTACAATGCCGATTTTAAACATCTTTCCCATTTTCTTCTCCTAGAATTAAATTCGGCATGCAGTCCAAAGCAGTGCGTGTTTTACTAACTTAAAAGGTAGTTTTGTCTGCATATGCTTTATCATCATGCCCTGAAGCATATACAAATACTCTACTGTTTTTATTCAGTCTTGTCCATGCCATGTTTTTCAAACTTGCTGCATTGATGGGCAACGGGAATGCAGTAAAAAATAAGCGTTAATACATTTTTACTGGTACATGATAATGTAAGGCCTGGGATTTAGGGAATATACTTCTTTTGGAGTTAAAAGAGGGTTATCATAACCGGCACCGGGTATGTTAAAGTTATAAAACAGCTTAAATGCCTTGACAGGAATATTTTCTGCTTCGGCATTATATGCATACGATGCTTTTTTCAACTGCGGTTTTCCAAAACCATCGGCACAGTGCACCAATCTGACTCGGCGAAAACTGCTGTCTACTTTTTCACGGTTTCTAATCATTCGCCAATTAAATTGATGTATTACCAGCATGCGCTCCCCGGGGATATCGTTNGCNATAATGTATTCTTCCATTACTTTTTGCGCTTGATTNATTTCTTCCGCAGTAAGGTNCCCAATTTCCTCCATGGGTTTANTTGTCCGCCATTCCGGATCAAGCGCAAGGTGGACGTTTGAATACCTTAGCCAGGGGAGCATCCGGTTAAGNGAATTAATTGGATTATAACGGCCAATTTGGTGATCAAGAAAGACCAGAATATCATTCTTCAATGCATAATCAATATAACGCTGAAGCGTTTCTTCTCCAATGTAACCAATTTCACCTTCCGGCCAAACAGTGCCAAATATAATGTAGAATGCCTTAATGATATTGCGGCCATCGCTAACCGCTTCATATTCTTTAGCTAGCGCAGTAAGTTTTTTATCAAGCTCTTCAATTGAATAACGCCCAAGAATTCCCATTATTTTAGACTTGGGATGCCCGTAAAATGCAAGAATGTCATTGTTTAAAAGTAAAGATGAATTATCGCTTACAAAACGGTCTATTGCTTCTTGTTCCTCCTGAGTATGCACCCAGTAAGGATAAGCTTCTTCTGCTTTTCTGATGTCCTTGAGCGTTTCGTTAAAATATAATTCAGGGAAGAAGTTCCCTTTGCTTTTCCAGGCATTTTCATAAGGAACTTCTGTTTCAATGGAAATTAGGGTTATTGTTTCTGCTTTGGCATAAGCAGAAAAGGAAACGAGGAGAATTGATACAAAAAATACAGAGATACAACTCAAATAATGAAAAAAACGCATAGTGTTTATACATTAATTTTCGGCATAAAAGCTCAAGGAATTTAGGAATGAAGTTTGAAAATAATGTAAATGCGCTAATTCCGCCCGGCAAAGGAGGATGTTCCCCGCTGGTTTTTGCAAATTTACAGTAATTGCAGAAAATTTGCAAAACACTGCTTGTAAAAAATTATTTTTATCATTATATTATGTGAATGAATAAAACTTTATCTTATGTATTGGTAACCCCATATACCATT
>WRNF01000182.1 GCA_009776715.1 Treponema sp.
AGCGTAATATTGAGAGAAACATAAGCGTTGCTTATAACAACATTGTTTTGCATACTGCCGACAATGCCTCCCAATGCTACTTCCAATCCTGCCGCAGTGGTTGAGTTATTAACGGATAAACCGGCACCGTCAACAATGCAGTTGGTAATTTTAGCATCGGCCCCTGCAGTGCCCGCAATGCCTCCGGTATATCTGCTGGTATTCGCCGAAACCTCAACAGCATAATATACCCGCAAGTCCCGAATTTCAGCATTTGCTCCTTGCACGGTTCCAAAAATGCCTGTGTTGCTTGCAGCGGCAAAATTATTGCTCACGGTGATTGTATGCCCGTTACCGTAGAATATCTGGCTGGACAAATCGACAGGCTGCCAATCGTTAAACGTTATGTTACTGGTCAATACAATGTTGGTTATTGCGTCATCTGTAACCAAGTCCCTGATTTGCTCATTGCTCATTTTTAATTGCTCATTGATATAAACCGTGTTAGCCGCAGTTACATCCATACCGGGAATATTGTACACCTTTATGGGCTCTGTCTCGGCAAAGCCTGCGATATTGTGGGTAATCACCGTTATTTCGTAACCGTACACATCGCTTACTGCAGTGCCGTTTTTTACGTTACCAGAATTTATCAACTGAACAGAAAAACTGCCGCCGTCTGCATGCTGCCCGTTAAACGTATTGCGGACAATTTCGCTTTCAAACACATCGCCTTGCGGGCTTGTATGGTATCTGTGTACCAGTAGTTCCGGGTACAGGTAGGTATCAGGCTCATCCCATGTTACCGTTACGCTGTCTCCGGCTGCATTTACCTGCGCCCGCAGCTTTGATACGGAGTTTACCTTGTCATCAGAATACTTAAGCCGCAAATCTGTATCTATCCAGACTGGGGACACATTGCCCATTCTGTCTTCAAACTTTACCAATACCCGGTATCCGCCAGTATACAATAAGCCGGTAATATCATTTGGAGTCCAGGTATTGTTCAAGGCCGTCCCGTTATACACATTTAGCCGGGGGCTGGCGATTTTTTCTAAATCGTTATCTTCCCCAATCTGCACATACCAATAAAGGCTGTTTGTATCGTCCATGGTCCAGGGCAGGCTCCATGCCGAGGCAGCGTCTCTGCCGCCCTGTCCGCCGTTGTCAATTAAACCCGCAAGGCCGCCCAGGGTTAGAGTTATTGAGGAACCCTGTCCGTAAACATAAATCCCCGTCCCGCTTTCCATGGAGGACGGTGTGTTCAGGCTTGCGTTATGCGCAAGCAATTCCGGCGGGGCAATGTCCATTACCACTGTTACATACTGGCCGATAGCAACTGCATTGTCAGGGGGCAACGGTAAAACTGGGGTGCTTGTATCGTCATACCAGGGCAGCACCACCAACTGAATAATGCCGGGCGGAACCGTTGCGAGACTGTGGGTAATGGTGTATTCTCCTGTGCCGGTATTGTAATTTACCTTACTGTCCGATGTTGCATAATGATGTTCCACTGAACCGCCTGCATTAAAGCCCCGCAAATCGTAGGCCAGCCGCTCTATGACGCTTATCCGGTTCGGAGTAGGGGATGGAGCGTCCTCCGGCGGCGTTATGCTAAATTTGATATAAACGGTATTAAAATTATTCGGTGCCGGTATATCCCGGTTAAAACGCCGGTCTATATCGGGGCGGTTCCATGGAACGGAATCATTAAAATACCCGCCCTCCTCTGTGCGGCTTGCCGATATTACCCCCGGCTTGTATGCTTTTTGAACCTCGCTTGTGTCGGTTTGATAAGAGACGTCTTCTTTTATTCCCATTAAAATGCCGTTTGTGCTTTCTATATCTGGTCCAACCTCAACAGTTATTGCAAGCAAGGCAAGATGAATAGAAGGATAATCCCCGCTGTTCACTGGTATCAGGTCTATGCGGTTTTGGGAAGGAAATTCCATCCTGAAATAACCGCTTATATCGCCATCTATCCCAAACATCTCACCCCGTCTTTTCCCAAACAAATTTTCATCGCTCAGATGCATTGCGCTTATGCGGATATTTCCCGCCGCGCTTTCCTGATTGACAGGCATAGTAAACCACAGGTTAATGGTTTGGTTGTAGGGAAAGGCGCCTTGAATAGGGTTAAGCGGCGGGTTTGTCCTGCGGTCAAGGCGGGGGCGTATGTCGCAGAACGGAACCAGCGTTACCGGAGTTGCTATGTTAATCGTAACAGTCGATGCCATAGCGCCGGTATTGGTTTCCTCTGCCGATGTAATTTTAACATCAGGCGGTTTGAGCGAATTGTCTCTGGCGGTTTCCAAAGGCATAAGCTGAATGGCCGCCAGCGAATATTCACTGCTGAAGGCCATCCATTCAATGAAGCCGTACCCGCTGTTCGCGGTAAATTCCACGTTAAAAGGGTAGCCCTTGCGCGGCCCTTCCTTCGTCCGCACATTATCTAAACACCCTGTAATCTGCGGGCTTAAGCCCCAGTCATTGGGGTAGGCAACACTTACCGCCAGCTTGCGGGAATTGGCCCAGGCAATTTCTTCGTCAATTTTTTTAAAGAAATCGTGGTCAACCGGTTTGAATAAATCGCAGTTTATCAATGTAAAAATTAAAAGACAAAAAGCAAAAAAGGGCAGCAAACGGCAAAACCGTTGATATTTTCTGTTTTTCATGTTATATTTACCATATAGATAATTATAGTTGTCATTTAGACGCTTGTCTAGGGTTTGTCCATACTTCAGACGCATTGTGGGCAAATTATCCTAAAATTTATAACAGGAGATAGAAGTGTTAGTTATAACAGGTGTTTTTGAAAATGAGCGGTTTATTCCTGATAAACCGGTTTCCATCCCGCAGAAAAAAAAGGTTGTAGTCACTATAGAAGAAGCAGGAGTGACAGGAACACCCGTTTCTGCGAAAAAAAACTTTCCGCCATTGACAATGGCACAAATAGAAGAATGGGCGCAAACGCCTGAAATACAAGCGCTTGTAGGTGTTCTAAAGGGAAGGGGTTTGCCGGAAAACATTAAAATAAGCGATATTCGAAATGAACGGCTTGCGGAAAAGTATAAAGCATGAAAATTCTTGTTGATGCTAATATCGCCCTTGATGTACTTCTGGAAAGGCAGCCCTTTTGTAGGCTCTTCCGGGAATATAGTGGAAAATGCTAAGAATTATTGAATTACCATACGACAATATAAGAAGGCGGATTATATCGAATTAAATCACGCAGAGACGCAGAGATGCAGAAACGCAGAGAGGAAAAATGAGCTTATGGAAGAAAATGAAATAAGTGGAATTATAGTTGATGCGGCGATTTACATACATAAAAAACTAGGTTCAGGTTTGCTAGAAAACGTGTATGAAGTAATTTTAGCGAAGTTATTAGCTCAAAAAGGTCTTCATGTTCAACGTCAGGTTTCAATTCCAATAGAATTTGAAGGTGAATACTTGGAAGAAGGCTTTCGTGTAGATTTATTTGTTGAGGGAAAAGTGATAATAGAGTTAAAATCGGTAGAAAAAATAGGTCCGGCTCATAAAAAGCAATTATTAACATACTTAAAATTAACAAAAACAAAACTAGGCCTTATTATGAACTTTGGATCAGCAGTCATGGTAGATGGCATAGATAGAATCGTGAATAACCTATAAAGCGTGAGCTATAGGTTCTCTGCGTCTCTGGAGTTTGTAGGAAAACCCTTTCTGGTATTATTTCACGCAGAAACGCAGAGATCGCAGAGACGCAGAGAAGAAGAAATGTTATGAATATAACAGAAAAAGCCGAATTTCCTTTAAAATTTTATGAAATTTGTCTGAATTTCCTTAGAAAAAATGATGCAATTTCATAGCACTGCTCCGCATCTCTGCGTGAGCTTCTTCTTCAAAATAGTTTTCCTACAAACTCCTGCGTCTCTGTGTGAAGGAATATTCCACTATAATGTCTGAAGGGCCAAATTAAAAAACAAAAAGTTAAAAAGGGCAGCAAACGGCAAAACCGTTGATATTTTCTGGTTTTCATGTTATGTTTCCTTTATGACCATTACACAAACAGTAGAAATTCCGGCTGACCGGCGGCTGTATTTAGACATGGAAATTCCTCATGAAATAACAGCAGATAAAGCGTTTGTGACAATCCAATTCCCTGTTCCGGCAGAAGCGCAGCAAGAAATGCCGGCAGAGCCAAGAACTGCGGGCAAAAAAATCGGCATGACCAGAAAAGAATTGGACGAATTCCTGAAAAATGCCCACACGCCGCATTCTGATGCGCTTTTGGGGATACTTTCCGGAGCGGGAGACATTACTCTTGAGCAAATCCGCGAAGAAAGACTGGCGAGAAAATATCCGGAATATTTTAAATGAAAGTTCTGATAGACACAAATGTTGTTCTGAACATATTGCTTAATCAACCCAATTTTTTTGACGGTTCTAAAAAAGTTTTTGATCTTGCTGAAACAGGTGTATTTGCCGCTTTTATCTCTGCTTCGGCAATTACTGACATTTATTTTATTGCCAGTAAAAAACTGGGAAAGAAAGTTGCCCGTGAAAATATTAAACAACACCTCCTCTCGGTTTTTAAACTGGCTACGGTAACTGACAGCCATATCTATCAAGCGCTTGATCTTGATTGGACCGATTTCGAAGACTCCGTTCAATATACCGTAGGCGAAAGTTTTTCTGCTGACTACATCGTTACGCGCAATACAAAAGATTTTGCCTCCGGCTCCATTCCCGCTGTAACGCCGGAAGAATTTTTGCAGGCTATTGCTGTTTAATTCAGGGAACAGGAAACAATGTCCATACTCGCCTGCCTGCCTGCCTGTCCGCACAGGCGGGCGCAGACAGGCAAAAACGCAAGCCTTTCGAATAACGAAAACTACCCACTACCCACTGTCAAGTCCTAAAACAGGTTGACACATATTATGCCGCAGTTCTGTGCCCTTTTTCCGTTGATGGCGGCTTTAGCGGTGTCTCTTGCGGCATTTCGCTTAGGCCGTTGTTTATAGCAAGCAGCTCCCGTCTTATTTTTTACATATAAATATCCCTTCATCTTTTTTTGTTATTATTGTTTTTTCTTTTTCTAAAATATTTTCTAAATATTCCTTGAAATCAATTAAAT
>WRNF01000183.1 GCA_009776715.1 Treponema sp.
GTATGCGAATAACGGCGGGCTGGCTTTAGCCAGACCAGTGGGCGTAGGGGGCAGTTGTCGTTGTGCGAAGGTTATGCGAGTTACGGCCATGCGAGGTTGTTATGCGATTGAAGGGATCAGGGGGCAGGGATTAGGGGACAGTTGTCGTTGTGCGAGGCTGTGCGAGATACGGCCATGCGGGGTTGTTATGCGATTGAAGGGGTCAGGGGGCAGGGATTAGGGGACAGTTGTCGTTGTGCAAGGCTATGCGAGTTACGGCTATGCGGGGTTGTTATGCGATTGAAGGGGTCAGGGGGCAGGGATTAGGGGACAGTTGTCGTTGTGCGAGGCTGTGCGAGTTACGGCCATGCGAGGTTGTTATGCGAGGGAAGGCAGGTGAGAAAAGGGTAGGAAGATAAGGGTAAGAAAAGGATAATTTTTATTTTTTCACTTTTCTTTTATTATTTTACCTTTTACTTATTGTTCTATTTTGACATTGCATTTTTCTGTTTTTCAATATAGCTGTTTTGGGTAGTTGCAAGATTTACAAGACGCTGTTTTAATAGGGCTTTTTCGAATGCGGACGCAGTCCGCACGGGGTCTAATCCTGGGGTACGGAGTATGTTTTTTATCCGGGTACGGTGGGCGATAAAAGCTATGTGGAAAGCGTCTTTAGGAAAACCGTTTACACGGTATTTGCCGTTGTGGGGAAAGGCATTATCGGTTATTTTATAATTTGGATTTTCAACAGCTTTTAATGCAAGAAAAGCGTCGTCAAAACTTTGTATTGCTTTGGTTATGCTGTCGATAGAGTCTTTATCAGACTTAGAGCACAGTTCAAGCTCCTGGGTTAAAAATGTGTATTCAGCGAGGATTAAGGCTTGAGAGTCGGCAGCGGTTTGGGCTTGTTGGAAGATTGTCATTGCCTTTGCTATACCTGTTTCATATAATATGCGACCTTCTTGTTCCTTGCCTCTTGTAGCAAACCCTTTACGGCCTATGTCAATATTTAAAGCGGCGTTGGAAATACTATTTACTAAGGTAATTAGGTCCAAATTCAGCCTCTACTTCTGAAAAATTCCAGCCAGTTTTTAATAAAATATCCAAGCCTACTTTTTCTTTGAAAACCTTCGCTAAATAAGGGGGCATGGGAATTGTCTTCATAAGGCGTATATACCCTTCTTCATCTCCTACATTACTCAATTCAATGGCTTTGATGCCTATAGCAAGTTTTTCGTCAAGTGTCATGGTTTGTAGCATAAGTTTCTCCTTGTTTTACATTATAGCACCTCAAAATACTTTTATACAATAGTAAATAAACAAATTAGCAATTAGAAATGAGAAAAATTTAGGAAGATAAGGGCAAGGGAGAAAGGGGTCAGGGGGCGAAGGCTATGCGAGTTACGGCCATGCGGGGTTGTTATGCGATTGAAGGCATTCTGCAATGCATGTCAGAGCAGAGGCTTGTAATTGCATTGTCAATAAATTATTTCAGGGAGGACAAAAAAATGTCTAAATACCAAATTATTGCAACAGTGTTGATAGTGGATAGTTATCATTATTCGAAAATCTTGCGTTTTCTACAACATAAAGATTACGGACAAAGATTTTTTTCATTGCTCATTGCTATTTACTCATTGCTCATTTGAAAACCATACAACCCTTTTATTTTTTCCGGATCAAGCTGGGTAGCAGAAACTACCGTTTCAATAGGCATGCCCATGTTGACCAAATTTTTGGAAATGGATGGTCCTGCGTTCTTCGCCTCTGGCTTCCCTTGCCCCGTATTCAGGTTATTTTTCATTAACATTAAAACTAATAGTTTTTGTTTGTTGGTGGCTTTTCGATTAAATTGTTAAGGGCTATGATGATTTGTCTGATTGCTTCGTCATGTTCTGAAAACTTTTTATCTGTATTTTCAATATGCAGCATGAGCAATTTGCGAAGTTCTGTAATTTGTACGTTGGTTTTTGGCTGTGAAAGAGTAAAATGCCTTATTTGTACAAAAGCGCGCATTATTTGGATGTTTATTTCTATCGCAATTTCGGAATTTAAAACAGTAGAAAGCATTGCTACACCTTGTTCTGTAAAAACATTCGGTGCATACCGCCTGCCACNATGACTCTGTCTTGAGATCGCAATTTGCGATCTCAAAACTTTCTATTCATCTTCTTTCAATTGAAACATAAAATCAGAAGGAAATCTTTTTAAATTACATTTTACAGCTTCATTTAACCGATACGTAGGAACTTCGTACAACTGTGCCAAGTCACTATCTAACATGACTTTATGCCCGCGGATCTCGTATATTAAATTTTGTATAGTTACCAATTCCTTCTTCATTACAAGTTATTTTTAGNATAATCCAGATCATAGTTGCAACAGTGTCAGTCATGCAATTTTTCTCGCGTGGTAACGCACGGNTGCCTGACACCGAAATTTCATAGTGCCGTTGAAGCTTGACCACCGNTATATATGGTGTAGCGGNCTACCCGCTACCCACTTCATTTTTCTTAATGTATATGTTATAATAAATNTATGGAATTNGACTTTGAGATAGACAAAANAACCGAATCTNTTGAAGATGCTCAGACAGGCGAGGTCTATAAAACCCTTGTTTTGCCAGTAACCCAAGCGGACTTGAAAGAAGTTACAAAACAAAACGGCTGGCTTTTTGATTGGGAACATGAGTTTTCTCAACCTTTTCGTAAAGTGTATAAACTTGTTGCCGAAAAAGAACCGTATATAATTCATGGTTTGGTATCGCTTAAAAAACTGGAAGATCATGTCTTTATGAATTTGATAGAAAGCGCTCCATTTAATATCGGAAAAAACAAAAAATATTTTGGAGTTGCTTTTAATTTAGTTGCATATGCCTGTAAAATATCAAAAGAGTACGGTTTTGATGGTGTTTTGTCATTTGACTCAAAAACAGCTCTTATTCCTCATTATGAGAAAACACTTGGAGCGGTACACCTAGGAGGAAGCAGAATGGCTATTTTTGAAGATAGAGCAATGTTTTATATTTAAAAATATTTTCCAGAAACGGAGGAGGAAATATGATTGCGATAGACACAGGAGAAACAATTAAATGGCTTATTAATGAGATTGAAGAGGGCAATTTCTTTATCGATGGCAGACATGTGACAGAAGAAGACCACAAAGAAACCAGCAGAATAATTGCAGAATACAAAGCAATGAGGCAGAAAAACGAAGCCAAAGAAGCTGTTTTGGTTTAATATTTTTTTTAAGAATTTCTATGATAGGTAACGTGTTAATTCCCCGGTGCAGTCATACAATTTTTCTGGTAACGACCTGGTGTCAGTCACTGAATTTCTGTAGTGTCGGTATGAAAGAGGGTACACCAGATGTGGTGTTGCGAATGAAAAAAGGGGGGAATAACAAATAACAAATAGCAATGCGCAAAGAAAAAAAACACCATTAAAAAGGTGCCAGGCACCTTTTTAACCTATAACGCTGCTGCAATCCGCTCATGTACTAAGGAATTAACAATCTTTTAATTACGTGATCTGAATATTACAGGCTACTTGCAAGCCTTAAATTTAGGGTTGTTGATTTTGCCTATGGACTTAAGCCATGCAACCTCGTCCCGGACTGTTTCTTCAAAAGACCTTGTCCTGTAGCTCAGTTCATTCACTGCCTTGCTGGAATCAAAAGCATTGTTCCTGTCAAAATTGTATACCTCAAATGTTGTTATCAAAGGCTTTTTCCCGCTCTTTTTTGCTTGTTTTTCCGACAACCTGGCAAGGAATTTGGCAATTCCTATGGGAAGGCAGAATTTCAGCGGTTTGCAGCCTGTTTCCATCGTGAGTATCCGGCTCAATTCCTTTAACGACACTTCTTTATTGCCAAAGATATAACATTCGCCTTTTCTTCCCTTTTCAGCGGCCAGGATGCAGCCGTTGGCAAGATCCCTGACATCGCAAAGATTAAAAGAACCCTGNATGCCTACCGGCATTTTACCGTTCAAAAGTTGAATAACAGTATTGGTTGATTCGCCTATGGCATTATCGCCGGGTCCATAAATTCCACTGGGATGAACAACACAGGCGTTTAAGCCCCNTTCCCGCACGGCATCTAAAACAGCCTGGGTTGCAAGCGCTTTTGATTGACTGTAGCAGCCCACTACCTTGTCAGGATCAAATATGTCAATTTCTTTAATCTTNTGGCCTTTTGGCAGTTCGGGAATTGCTCCGGTGCTGCTTACATAGACCATTTTTCTGCATTCCCTGTGTTCCAGGCACTTGCCGATAATGTTCTTTGTCCCGCCAACGTTGATGTCCATCAATTTCTGGTTAAAAGCGGGGTTTACCGTAACCATGCTGGCGCAGTGAATCACAATGGATTCCATCCCTTCCGGAATACTGAAGAACTTTTCCAATGATTCCTTATCACACAAATCACCAATGACAATTTCTGCTTCGGATGGAACAAACTCAATGCCCTTGTCGTTTGGCAATGCAAAAGCTCTTACGGTTTCTCCCCTCTCAATCAACTGCCTGCAAACAGTGCTTCCAAGGAATCCAGTTGTACCTGTAATCAAATAAATCGTGTTTTTCATAAAAAACCTCTTTTTACGCCGTCTTTGCGGCGAAATATAATCGGAGGGCTGTGCGACGCACAGACCAAACCTCCAAAAGTTTATTCCTGAAATCTTTCAGGTTATGCTTTTATTATGGGAAACAGATGTTACCGAATGTTATGGAGTTGTTAAGAAATTATTAAATCGAGCAATTTCCTTTAGTTTTTTTTATCCTTCCCTGCAAAAACGCATTCAGGGCATTCATTTTCTGCCTTGCTGTAAAATTTCACAGCCTTTATCTAAAAGCTTTTTTTCAAAACAAAGTTTTGAAAAAAGCTACCTCTTCCCTTTGACCAACGAATGCAACTTTACAGCAACAGCAGAAAAACGCATACCCAATATTGGGGTACTTGAGTGTCAGGGAAAAAACACCATGCAAGCATGGTGTTTTTATCCCTGACGAGCCTCACAGTAACCCACTTCAGGGTATGCGTTTTTCTGGTTTTGC
>WRNF01000184.1 GCA_009776715.1 Treponema sp.
TATATGCAATAGCCACGGATTTTCACGGTAGTACAAGCCGCTTTAGCGGCGACGTATAATAATTTTCCTTACACTCGCCGACCGAAGGGAGGCTTTGACGGATTTCCACGGATTTTTAATTAATTCTGATTAATCCGTGTAAATCCGTGGAAAATCTGTGCAAATCCGTGTTATATTGAATATTCGGCACAAGTTACCAAAGAGTTGGCTCGCAGCGAATGCAGCGCGGGGGCTTAATTGCTAATTGCTTTCTGAATTAATTTTGCGCAGTCAATTTGATTGGGGATATTGCCCAAAGCGTCCTGTACCCGCCAAATATCCGGCGTAATTTCATCTGCCACGCACATGTTTCCTTTATCGTCAAAACCTATTTCAATTTTAAAATCAATCAGCTTTAGGCCAAGGCGGCTTAATTCAGATTTTAAGGCCTCGCCNGTTTTAAGCAGCAGGGCAAGCGCTTTTTGGTACTCTCCCGGTTTAAGCAGCCCTTTCAGAAGGCAGAGTTGTTCNCTGATTAAAGGGTCGCCCTGCTCATCGTCTTTGAGCGTAACTTCGGAATACGGGGGATTAAAGGGAATGCCTTGTTCAAGCGAAAATCTGCGGCAGAGGCTTCCGGCGGCAAAATACCGCAGCACAAATTCAAGTTTAGGAACAGTAACAGGGCGTACTTTCATAAGGCATTTGTCAATGTCGGCATCAAGATAATGAGTGGGAATACCGTTTTTTTCCAATAATTCAAAAAAATACTTGGAAACAAAAATTCCTGTTTTCCCTTTACCGCTAACGCTGCCGCCGACTGTGTTGGATCCCGGATCGAAAACACCGTCCTCGCCTGTTGCGGAATCTTTAAATAACAGATAACAATTGCCTGTGTCTTCATCTTTCAAGACATCCTTTGTCTTGCCTTTGTAAACAACTTTCATTTTTTCTCCTATAGTTAAATTTAAAAACCCGGCTGGATTTTAAGGATTATATAAATCATCCGATGGAAAAACAGGCGAACAGGTAATATTTACGCCTAATTTTTTTAACGCGTTTTCATCCTGTTTTGACAGAATATGCGATGAATGTGCATCGCATCCCTTCAGGTCATGCAATTTTAACAGGCATTTTTCGGCAGAAGGATCGGTGGCGGCGCAGATGCTTAATGCGTTCAATACTTCCTCCAGGCTTAAAGACGGTTTTTCTTCTTTTAATATTTTTTCCTTCAGCATCATCATTGGCCCCAGTACCGCAGGTGAAATAAGGTGAATATCGTCGGGAATGCCGGTTAATTTTTTTATGCAGTTTAATACTGTGCTTGAGGCAGCGGATAAATAAGACGTGCTTTTTCCGGAAATTACCCTGCCGTCCTGCAAAATTAATGCCACTGCAGGGCAATTATTTTGCTCAGATTTTTCTATAGCAGGAATTACAGCCAGTCCATGATCGCCTTTTATGCCAAGCTGCATCATAATTTTTTCCATTTTTTCAACCGCTCCGGTTCCTGTGCAGCCTTCTTTGTAATCGCACCATGTTTTAAAATAGCGCCTAATAATTTCCTGTGTGGCGGATTCTTTTACTGCTTCATCATCGGTAATGCAGAATCCAGCCATATTAACGCCCATATCGGTTGGAGACTGATACACAGTATCTTTTTCCATAATTTTTGACAAAATATTTTTTACAAGCGGAAAAACTTCTATATCCCGGTTGTAATTTACCGCATTTTCTCCGTATGCATCAAGGTGATAGGGGTCCAGCGCGATTGTGTCATTTAAATCNGCTGTAGCCGCTTCATACGCAAGATTTGCAGGATGGTTCAAGGGCAAATTCCAAATAGGAAANGTTTCAAATTTCGCATAACCTGCCGAAATGCCCATTGTATGCTCATGATACAGTTGTGAAAGGCAGGTTGCCATTTTTCCGCTTCCCGGCCCCGGCGCGGTAACAACCACCAAAGGCCTTGCTGTTTTAATATAAGGGTTGGATCCGCAGCCTCTGTCGCTTACTACAAAATCAACATCCACAGGATATCCTTTAATCCGTTTGTGAACATACACCTTTTCGCCTCTGATTTCAAGCCTGTTCTTAAACATTACGGCGGCGCTCTGCTCCTCGTACTGTGAAATAACTATGCTGCTGATAAACAGCCCCATTTTTCTGATATTGTCAATAAGTCGCAGGGCATCCTGATCATAGGTTATTCCAAAATCGGCACGCATTTTATTATTGCCTATGGCATCAGCATTAATGCACATAATAATTTCAGTTTTTTCTTTTAACTTTTCCAAAAGCAGCACTTTTCCGTTTGTGTTAAATCCAGGCAATACTCTTGAAGCATGGTAATCATCAAACAGCTTGCCGCCAAATTCAAGGTACAGCTTGCAATTAAATTGTTCTACCCTTTTTAGAATTTGTTCAGTTTGCCTTTGAATGTATTTTTCATTATCAAAACCAATTTTCATAACAATGTTATTCCCACTCTATTGTTGCAGGCGGCTTTGACGTTACATCCAGCACTACGCGGTTAATGCCTTTTACTTCATTCGTTATGCGCGATGCTGCTGTTTCAATTAATTCCCAAGGCAGCCGGGCGCAGGCGGCAGTAACAAAATCTTCGGTGGCAACAGCGCGTAACGCAATTGTCTCTTCATAACAGCGTTCCGAGTCCCTTACTCCCACGTTTTGAATGTTCGGCAAAACCGCAAAGAACTGCTGGGGTAAAGCAAAGTTTTCCGGGCTGTTTCTGCCTGCCTTTTCAATTTCCTCGCGAAAAATAGCATCCGCTTCACGCAGCATATACAGCCGCTCTTTGGTCAAACTTCCCAGGCAGCGCACTGCAAGGCCGGGGCCGGGGAAGGGCTGGCGCTGCGTAAAGGCATCCGGTAAATGCAGCATTTTTGCGCATTGGCGGACTTCTTCCTTGTACAGCAATTTTATCGGCTCAATTATTGCCTTAAATTCAATATTAACCGGCAATCCCCCGACATTATGATGCGCTTTTACCTGCTTGTGCCCCTCTGCCCCGCTTTCGGTAATGTCGGGATAAATTGTCCCCTGAACAAGGCAGCCAGGCTCACCCTGCTTTTTTGCCTCTTCTTCAAAAATGCGGATAAATTCCTCTCCGATAATTTTTCTTTTTTGCTCCGGATCTGTTATGCCTTTAAGTTGTGCCAAAAAGCGGTCTTCAGCATTTACACGGATTACATTAATTGAATAAGCGCCGCTGAACATCGCCGTTACTTCATCGCCTTCATTTTTCCGCATTAAGCCGGTATCCACAAAAATACAGGTGAGCATTTCTTTCACTGCCCGCTGCGCAAGCAAAGCGCATACAGCAGAATCCACGCCGCCGCTTAACGCGCATAACACAGGACGGCCCGCAGCCTGAGAGCGAATCTGCTCACATGCATCTTCAATAAACGCTTCCATTGTTCCATTATAGTTTATCATAAAAAAATTCCCTTAAAAAATTCCCTTAAAAATTAAAAAAATTATTCATATCCATTCCAGCAATATGTGCATAATGTGCATTTATCTATGCCGATAGATGCAAGCAAACCGTCAAGCGAATGAAACGCAAGCGATGTTAAATTTAATTTTTTGCGTAAAAATTCTACCATGTTTTTATACGGTTTCGAAGTGCAGTCGGAAAATTCAGCTATATCACAGTCCCCGCTTTTGCCTTTAATCTCATCAATTGCCCGTCGTGAAATAAGATCCTTTTCTGAATTTTGCCGCGAAAAATTTAAATATTTACAATTATACAGAATTGGCGGGCATGCAAGGCGAATATGCAGTTCCTTTACATCGCAGGCATAAATAAAATCAATAAGCCTACTCATCTGTGTGCCGCGGACAATAGAATCATCAATGAAAAGCAATTTTTTATTTTTTATTAGCGAATTTGCCGGCACCAGTTTCATGTGCGCAATCTGCTCGCGAATGCTTTGATCGTGCGGGATGAAACTGCGGGGCCACGTGGGGGTATACTTAATCAATGGCCGGGCAAAAGGAATGCCCGACTGGCTGGCGTAACCAATGGCATGCGCCGTGCCTGAATCGGGAACGCCGGCAACATAATCCGGATTATAATTTGCGCCGGAATTTTTATCCTGATCGGCAATGCTTCTTCCGCACCTGTAGCGCATTTCTTCCACAATAACGCCTTCATAACCGGAGGTTGGATAACCGTAATATGTCCATAAAAATGAACATATACGCATTTTTTTGCCCGGCGGTATCACTGTTTTTATTTTGTCTGAGTTAACAAAAACAACCTCACCCGGCCCAAGTTCATAGCAGGGTGCATAACCCAGATTGATAAACGCAAAAGATTCAAAACTAATGCAATAACCTTCATTCTCTTTTTTTTTGCCTATTGACAAGGGCGTGCGTCCTAACTTATCCCTTGCGGCGTATATGCCGTCATCGGCGCATACCAGCATTGTCATTGAGCCTTCTATCATACTCTGAGCAAAAGCAATTCCCTCTGCAACAGTGTTTTTTCTGCATATAAGCGAAGCCACAAGCTCGCTGTCATTTATCTTGTCCCTGCTTAGTTCTGCAAAATGCACATTTTCACCGGATATCAATTGTTCGCAAAGCAGTTTTTTATTATTAATTCTCCCCACAGTTACAAGCGCAAACATGCCTATTTTAGAATAAAGAATTATTGGCTGCGGATTGCTGTCGCTGATGCAGCCTATGCCGGTATTCCCCTTCATTTCCGGAATATCAGGCTCAAATTTTGTCCGAAAGGGCGATTTCTCGATGTGATGTATTTGGCGGTTAAACCTCTGCCCGTCGAACACCGCCATTCCGCCCAGCCGTGTTCCAAGATGCGAATGGTAATCTGTCCCGAAAAACAAATCCATCACACATTCATTCTTTAAACATACCCCAAAAATTCCGCCCATTAATGTATACCTTCAATTTCCACGTTTACAGTGTATTCAATAAGGGGATTTTTTGTCAAGTGCAGGGAAAGACATGTCGCCGTTCAGCGAACCAACT
>WRNF01000185.1 GCA_009776715.1 Treponema sp.
GGTGTTTTTTATCGTTTGACGGTACTTTTCGTTTTCCTCGTTTTTAAGCATATTCATAAATGCTGAATTGTATACACGGTGCATTCCAAGCGTGCGGACAAAGTAACTTTCCATCATCCAAAAAGCCTCTGCCAGCAGCAGTGTGTGCGGCGCCTCTACAGCGCAGCGGTCTACCACTTCCCTCCAAAATTCATTGGGAATGCGCTGATTAAATTCATCATTGGAAAGCGCATGCTCGGAGCGGCTGGCAATTGCTCCCCCGCTGCCCGGCACAGGATACCACAGGCGCTGTATATGCCTTTTTGCCATGGTCATGGCGGCATCAAAACGCACAATGGAAAACTGCTGGCAAACGCCGATGATTGTGCGAATAACGGCTTCACGCGCCTCGGGGTTAAGAAAGTCTATCTGAGCGGTGTCATTCCACGGCATGGAAGTACCGTCATTGCCGTGGTAAATATAACGTGTTTCGCCGGTTTGGTTATTTATGCGCTTAAAAACTACTGCCGCATCGCTGCGGGAAAAATAATGTTCTTCAATTTGAACGGTTACATCGTTCCTGCCCGATAAATTTTCGCAGTTAAAATTGTAGGCAGGAAAAGGCGAATACGGCAATTGCAAAAAACGGTCCGGATGTTCAATCATCCAGCGGCTGTCAATGCCGGTATGATTGGGAACCATGTCAGAACCAAGGCGTATGCCCCGCCTGAAACAGCGGTCTCTTAGGTTTTGCAATGCGCCCCAGCCGCCTAGTTCGTTGGCTATGTCGTAATCGTACAGGCTGTATGCAGAAGCCGCCGCCTCCGGATTGCCGGTCCATTGTTTGATAATTTTACTGGCATTGCTTCTTTCCCACAGCCCGATAAGCCACAGCCCGGTAAAACCCCTGTGTGCCAGTTCGTCCAGTTCTTCATCGGGAATTTGGTCAAGCCGTGTTATGTCCCTGTTGTATTTTTGCGAAAGCTGATACAGCCACACTAGGGTGCTTTTTGCCATAAGCACGTTGTTGGGCATCCATTCCTGATCGGGGCTAAATCTTTCGTACTCATCCAGCCCGGCAAAACTCATTACCTGGCTGGGACCGGAACCGAAAAATTGGGGCTTTTCCTCTTCTTTAATTACATCCATTCCCATAAGAATCCTTAAAGCATATTTCCCAATAAGCCCCCCCCATTTTTTCCGAATAAATTCAAGCTGCCCGCTTAAAGTGTCCGATGCAAGGGCAGGCGCCCTGAGCATGTCCCAAAGATTTTGGCCGTCAGGCCCAAAGGGGGGCAAATCCCTAAAATAGGATTTAATTTCCTCAATTGCCGCGGGATACGCTGTTTCCTGCGCAAGGTCTTTATCGTCAAATAAAAATTGAAAGGGCCTGAAAGCGGTATTTAAATTGGCCAAAGAGAGCAGCAATGTTTCTTCCAGCGTTATGGCNCTGCAACTTTCGCCTGCTTCAAAACTGTTCAAGTATTCACTTACCGTCTTTTCGCCGTTGTACACCGGCNTTGACGGAAATTGTTCGGAAAAAACGGATAAAACGCTTTTTGTCCTGTCTTCGCCCAGCCTCGATTCCAGCCTTTCAAGGCAAAGGTTAAAAATATCCGGCTGAACATTTTGGCGGTACAGCACAATCAGGTAATGGAGGATTTCATCTATCAACCCCATTGCATATAATTCCCCGGACCGGATAAATTCCTTGTTTTTTTGACCTTGTTTTGCATTNAATTTTGCGGCAAGTTCCCTTGTCTGCCGCATNTCGGCTAAAATAACGTTTCCGGACAATGCAAAAAGGCTTCCTTCCAGCCCATATTCCCGGCGGACTTCTTTATCAATGTGAAATTCCCTGGTTGCGTAATGTAAACTTTTGGGGTTTTGTGTGTTGTTTTTTTCCAAAGCAGTCAGTTTGACTTTGAATTTTTCCATTTGGATACCCTCCTTACTAGTAAAGTACCTGAGGGTAATCCGCCCTCAAGTTCATTGATTCTTTGTTTAATTATAATATAAAAATGATATAAGTAAAAGAGGAAAATTATTTTTTTTTACTTGACTTTTTGTTGAAAGTGTATTACATTAGGTAATATGGAGGCATTATGGCCACTCAAATAACAACTGCCAGGCTACCAATGGAAACCCGAAACAAACTTATCATTCTTTCCAGGGCTAAAGGCAAGACAAAATCGGACATCATCAAAGAATCCCTTGATATGTACTATGAGCAGGAAGAAAATGAAATAGATTCCTATACCCTGGGTTTGCCTTATTTTGGTAAATACAGCTCAGGAGAAGGCGATCTTTCAACTACCTACAAAGAACGCATTAAAGAGAAACTGCGTGCTCGACAGAATTCTTATTGATTCAGGCCCTCTTGTGGCTTTATTTGATGCTGATGATAGGTATCACAGCGAAGTTAAGAATTTTCTTACAAAACATCAATACCGTTTTATAAGTACTATTGCTGTTTATACCGAAGTTTCCCATATGTTAAGTTTTAGCGTTTACGCCCAGCGCAATTTTTATGAATGGACGAACTGCAATGGAATTATCATTAGCGACATCAACCAGCATGATATGCCTCGGATTATTGAATTAACAACAAAATATTCCGATCTTCCAATGGATTTTGCCGATGCAACCCTTATCATAAGCGCTGAAAAAACCGGTATCAGAGAAATAATCAGCCTGGATAAGGATTTTGACATATACCGGCTGCCGGGAAAAGAACAAATATGTAATGTTTACAAATGAGGTGCTACGAACGCTTTGTTGCCATCCTGCAATAATAAATTAACAGCTTTTTTCAAAACACAGTTTTGAAAAAAGCTACCTTAATCCTCCGGCCAGCGATGCCAACTTTACAGCAATTGCAAACAGACTGTAAGTCCGCAATGAATACCCAGAAATAGCACTCAGCACTGCACCCGCAATGCAGAAAATGAAAAAATCTAACACGGTGTGATGCACATTAAATGCACATGACAGCCGGTATACGAAATACCAGCCTGAAATTAACGGAAAATTATCTATTTAATTTTTGGTTCTATTGGTTTTCCCATGCTTATAAGTATAGCACATTTAATTGTTATGTCAACTGTCTTTTACAGAACACTAGCAAGGACGAACTTGAATTAATGTATACAAATTTGAAACAAAAAGGGTTAGGGGGCTTCTTGTAAAGTATTTGGTAAATATGGTATAATGACTTTATCTTAGGTTTTATGATAAAAGGGGCTTAATTTTGGCAAAAAGCATGGCAAAACAATATATTTATATAGTTCAATCGGCTTTGGAGCATACAAGGTGTAAAATAGGCAAGACCAATGACCTTGAAAGGCGACTGAAAGATTATAACAGCATAACAGGCAAATCGAAAGATAATGTGTACAAATATTTGTTTGCCTGTGAAGTAAAAAATATGGCTCAGGTGGAAAATTCCATAAAAGAGCAATATCCCCATCTTCGGGAAGAGAAATCCAGAGAAATATATTTTTATAATTCCATGCTTTTTAAGGATTATGTTAAATTTATCAAATCTCATAAAATGTTTGTAAAAGAGATGATTACCAAAACAGAAGAAAAAAAACAAATTATAAAAATAGTAAAGAAAACAACGCCGTCTCTTGAAGAAAGAGGGGTTACAAGAAAAGAATTATTACAAAAAGCACAAAAAATAAAAAATGACGAATTTTATACAAGATATGAAGATGTTGAAAAAGAATTAAAAATGTATAATAAAAACATTTGGAAAAATAAAACGGTATTTTGTAACTGTGATGACGCTGTTGATGATGACGAAAGAAAGACATCGGCATTTGCCATATATTTTATACATCATTTCCAATATCTTGGATTAAAAAAATTAATTTGCACCCATTATAGCGGTCAGGTAGATTTATTTAATCAAGGCCCAAAAGGGTATATATTTAGAAAAACGGGTTACGAAGAAATAAAAGAACATCCCGATGATTATAACGGCAGTTTTGACCACCCTTTATCATTAAAAATTCTTAAGGAAGAAACAGACATTGTTTGCACAAATCCTCCGTTTTCAAGAGCTATTGATTATTGGGATTTAATTATTAAAAGCGGTAAAAAGTTTTTGATTATATCCGCAATGACAAATCCGGTAACAAAAGCATTTATCCCTTATTTTAGGGATAATAAAGTTTGGGCAGGTTTTAATAGGGTAGATTTTTTCTTAAATCCTAGAAAAGAAATAGTAGGAAATAGGGCATATTGGTATACCAATTTTTCTATTAATAACAGACCAAAATATAAACACTTAAAAATAATGCCGTTAAAAGAAATTCCTGAAGAATTTAAGAAATACGATGATTCAAAAACTTTAATTGTCGACAAATGTTATATACCAAGCAACTATAAAAAATCATTCGCTATCAGTATATTTCCTATTTTTAACGGAATATTGGAAAAGGGTTATAAAATAATTGATAAAGCAGATTACGTTCCGTGTATAAATGGGAAAGAATGTTTCAGGAGATTATTGATTAAGAAAATATAGTTTAATATTATATTATAAATCGGCGTTGTCCGATATGGCGGATGTGTGGTGGTACATCGCATAACAAACGGTTAGCGTACGCCGCCAGTAGGCGGCTAGGGTTACGCAATGCTAGGAGTTTGTCGGACTTTGAATAATAAATTTTTGATTTTTTTCAAAATAATTCACAAAATTTATAACAGGGGGCTTAAAAATAAGGGGGGACAAACAGGTTTTGAGCATTATTGAGGCCAAAGGAGTGTTCGGGGGCATTGGCCCTCTCATTATTCTTGCCGATTTACCCGCAAGCCAGGCATTCAGACAGACTTCTCCGGCCTAATAAATTATGCAGCCTCTTGAAATTGTACGCGGCCTTAACTAACTCCCATTCTGTGTTCACCTTATCTATCCCACGCACCATAAATTGACGAAAGCCCATTACATGCTTTATTATCCCAAATACCGGCTCCACTGTTTCCTTGCGTTTTTTGTAGATATCTTT
>WRNF01000186.1 GCA_009776715.1 Treponema sp.
GTGGCTCCCAATACAGCAATTCGTTTTTTCATTACATCGTTATTAAGGTATTTTCATTGTTTGATCAAAGAGCAGGCTGAAAATAAGGTAAAATCCCGGGGCCGCCAGTGATATAGAATCAATTGAATCAAGCACACCGCCCCTGCCGGGAATAATTCCTCCCGAATCTTTTATGCCGCAACTGCGCTTAATGCCCGATTCCCCAAGGTCGCCCAATACTGCGGCAATCCCTGTAAATAAACCCATAAATGCTCCTGATAGATAATGGCTGCCATAAAACTGATATACCGGAATAAAAATATCGCTAAAAATGATAACAGCGGCTAGGCCGACAATAATGGAACCAATAAATCCGCCGATAAACCCGGCAATACTTTTGTTGGGGCTTACCGCAACTATGCCGCTGTTATTTTTTCCGAATAAAATCCCTGCCGCCCATGCTGTTGAATCGCAGGCAAAAATTATGCATAAAAAAACAATAATAAAAATTGAATTATTTTCCCATTGGCACATCCGCACTATCCACAGCATTAATATGCCCGGATACAGCAAAACAGATAACCCTGCTGCAAATTTGTTGACAAAATTGTTTAGCGAATCGCCGCGGGAAAAAATTCTGGAGACAAAAAGCCATGACAAGGTTCCGCCAATAATGACCGGAATAAGCAGTTGTATAAACGGAATATTTTGAAAACAGATGATCAGGTACATTGCCAGAGGAGGCAGCGCTCCCAGTATGGCCGATTCTGTTTTTGAAATTTTTAGGCCTTTTTTTTCAAGCATTATTGAAAATTCAACTGCCCCCAGGGAACTAAAGATAATCACCACTATATTAAAGCATAAGTTATGATAATACGGTAAATAATAAATAATAAAAATAAAGAACGGAATGCCAATTAAAAAAATAAGCAGCCGTTGTATCAGTTTTTTCATGTTTTACTCCGTCTCATTTGCTGTTATGCCGCCAAAGCGCCGGTTGCGGTTTTGATAATTTTTTACCGCAAGAATAAGGTCCTCGGATTCCCAGTCCGGCCACAGTTTTTCTGAAAAATACAGTTCCGAGTAGGCCCCTTCCCAGAGCAGAAAATTGCTTGTCCGCAATTCGCCGGCGCTGCGGATAATCAGGTCGGGGTCGGGCACATCGGGGTTGTCCAGGCTGGCGGAAATGTCTGCTTCTGTAATGGCGGCGATGTCTTTGCCTGTTTCCGCAAAGCGGCGCAAGGCCCGCAGCAGCTCATCCCTGCCGCCGTAATTAACCGCAAGAATCACCTGCATTCCGGTAAACCCCTTAGTGTCTTCGGCGGCATCTGTAATTTCTTTTGCGATGTCAGGCCGCAGTCCTGCTATGCCGCCGGCATGGCGTATTCGAATGCCGTTCTGCCGGTAAAAATCCATCTCGCCGCGAATATATTTTTTTATCAGGCCCATGATAAACCCGACTTCGGAGGCTGCGCGTTTCCAGTTCTCTGTAGAAAAAACATACAAGCTAAGATAGCGCACCCCCATCCCGCTTGCTGCTTTTACAATGCGTTTTGCCGCATGCAGGCCTTCCTGATGTCCCTGGGTGCGGGTTAACCCGCGCTGTTTTGCCCAGCGGCCGTTTCCGTCCATGATAATTCCAATGTGGCAGGGAACGTTGCCCTTTGTCATCAAATCCAAAGCCAATTACACTTCCATAATTTCTTTTTCTTTTTCTTCAAGAACCTTGTTTATTTTATCTATAAAATCATTAGTGAGTTTTTGCAGGCCGTCCTCGGCCTTGCTTTCCTCGTCCTCGGTAATTGAAGCGCCCTTTTGCTTTTTTTTCAGTTCTTCGTTGCCGTCCCGCCGGATATTGCGGATTGCCACGCGTGATTGTTCCGCCTGGTTTTTCGCCATTTTAACCAATTCTTTCCGCCGTTCTTCGGTTAACGGAGGAATGGTAATGCGAATAACTTTTCCGTCATTGGAGGGGTTAAGTGACAATTCCGAAGACAGTATTGCCTTTTCAATTTCGCCGATAAGGTTTTTGTCCCAGGGCTGAATGATTATAAGCCTTGCTTCCGGAACGGAAATATTCGCAACCTGNTTAAGCTGCGTTTTTTCGCCGTAATAATCAANTTTAATTTTATCGAATAACGCCGCCGATGCCCGTCCGGTTCTGAGGCCGGCAAAGCCGTCCTTTAGGTTTGCAAGCGTTTTCGTCATTTTTTCTTCGGTTGAATCCATCATTTCCTGCATAAGGCCTTCCTAATTTATGCCGACTTTAAAGTAAGCGTATTCTGCAATTTCCAGGGTTGCTCCGGTTTTTTTCGCATATTCCGAAATAGCCTGGGCAACGGTAAGTTTGTCATCTTTTACATACCCTTGTTCCATCATGCAAATCTCCGCAAGGTGCTTGTTTACTTTTCCTTTAAGAATTCCTTCAAGAACATTGGCCGGTTTGCCTGCAAGTTTTTCATCCTGTTCCATTTGCTTACGGAAAATTTCCTCCTGTTCCAAAATATACGCGGGATCGATTTTATTTCTGTCCAGGGCAAAAGGATTAAAGGCGGCAATGTGCAGGGCGAGTGAAAAAATAAAATTTTGAATTTCATTATCGGTAAAAATTTCCGCTTTGTCAGATTTGCACTTAACTGCTACTCCAATATTGCCATCCCCATGAATATACTTTGCAAGGTATTCGCCTGTGCAGGCATTAATCATCCTAAGCCGCTTTAGGCTCATGTTTTCGCGTATCTTGGTGGCAAGGCCGGTTACCATGCCGTTCAGCTCGTCATTTGGCGCATCAAAACCATTTTCCAGGGCTTTTTTGACAATTTCCCCGCCCAGAGCGATAAATTCGTCATTGCGGGCGACAAAATCTGTTTCGGAAGCAAGTTCTGCCAGAACCGCAGCGCTTCCGTCTTCTTTTATGCCTACAAAAACCTTGCCTTCGTTTGTTGCCCTTCCGGATCTTTTTTCCAGAGCGGCAAGCCCTTTTTCTTTGAGCGATTTTTCCGCTTTTTCAAAATCGCCGCCGTTATTTACCAGAGCGTTTTTACATTCCATCATCCCCGCCCCGGTTTTTTCCCTAAGCCGCTTAACATCTGCGGCGCTAATTTCAGCCATTTTATTCTCCTATGTCTTCGTAAAATTTTTCTTCATCAACTTGAATATGATTGTCCTTTATGTTTTCTTCAGGCATGTCATCTTTCAAGGCTTCCGGAGGAATTTCGGTTGAATATTTTTCTATTGCAGCCGCAATATCCACTTCCTGATCATCTTCTTTATTGGATGCATCGGACAGTAAACTGTCCATATCCTCGTCTTCATCGCCTAATGTTTCAATGATTTTAAGGCCGACTTCGTTATCCGCTTCTATCACCGCATTGGCAATGATCTGGGTAAAGAGTGTGATCGCCCTGATTGCGTCATCGTTGCCGGGAATGGGGTAATCTATGCCATTGGGGTTGCAGTTAGTGTCAACCACTGCAACAATAGGTATTCCCTGCCGCTTGGCTTCTGCAACGGCGATAGCCTCAAGACGGGTATCAATGATAAAAAGTATGCCAGGAAGGTCCTTCATCTCTTTTATTCCGCCCAGGTTTTTTTGCAGTTTTGCCCGTTCCTTGCCGAGCGCGGCGACTTCTTTTTTTGTAAGATTTTCAAAGGTGCCGTCAACTTCCATTTTTTCCAGTTTTTTAAGCCGGAGAAGCGATTTTTTAATGGTGGAAAAATTGGTAAGCATTCCTCCAAGCCAGCGGTTGTTGACAAAATACATACCGCAGCGTTCCGCTTCTTTTTGAATGGCCTGCTGCGCCTGCTTTTTTGTTCCCACAAACAGCACCGACTTGCCTGCCGCAACAGTTTTGCGCACCGCGTCGAAAGCGTCTTTAATTGCCTGAATTGTTTTCTGCAAATCAATGATGTGAATGCCGTTGCGTTCCGAAAAGATGTATTTTTTCATCCTTGGGTCCCAACGTTTCACCTGATGTCCGAAATGTACTCCCGATTCCAGGAGACTTTTCATGGTTACTACTGCCAAAGTTTCCTCCTAACACGTATTAAATCACTTCTGCCCAATTATAAGCTTTAAAAACAGGCTTTTTCGGGCAGTTTTTGTGTTTAATTAACCTTCTCTGTATCTCGTCTGCCGCTGTGTTTTATTCAGCATCCAGACGGAAATTTAGCTATTTCCGGACTCAAGCCCTAAAATAATAGCCATTGTCTTTAAGCATAACATAAAAATCATGCAATGGCAAGCCCGCAACAGCACTTGGCGAACCTTTTATTGAAGAAATAAAGCAACTGCCAAATTCCTGTAAACGGTATGCGCCAGCCGCTCCCTGCCATTCTCCCATGTCAAGATACCATTCAATTTCATCTTCGGAAAGAGGGGCAAAATCGACAGTTGCTGACACAGTCCGGCAATCCGCCTGCCCAACCCGCCTGTTGTAAAGGGCCATTGCGGTAATAACCTTGTGCCGCCTGCCGGCCAGCGTTTCCAGCATTTTCTGTGCGGCATCCCTGTTTGCNGGCTTNCCAAAAATTTCCCTGTTAAGCGTTACAATGGTATCCGCTGCGAATATCCATTTACAGCCGGGATTGCTGCTGCTGTTGTTGGCAACAGACAAAACTTTTTTGAGCGCAATATCTTGGGCAGCCTGGACAGGGCTTAAACCTTTTGCAGGCGTCTCGTCGATAAATGCCGGCATTATTGTAAAAGGCAGCTTGAGCAGCCTAAAAAAATCCTGCCTCCGCGGCGATGCGGAGGCTAAAATAATTGGTTCCATGCAGTTTTATATCTTACATCAACTGGCAAAAAAAATATAGCTTCTAAAAAGAGGAAAAAGGCATAAGGTAAATAAGTAATGAGCAGCTTGCAGTAAGGAACTGTAAGCTATTGTGTACAATTGACCCGTGGTTAAAAAATGGGTAAAATTTTCAAAATGGGTAAAATTTTCAATAAGAAGCTAAA
>WRNF01000187.1 GCA_009776715.1 Treponema sp.
TGTAAATCCGTGGGCTTTTAACTATAGCTTCAAAAGTTACCTTGTAGATGGTTCGCAGCGAATGCTGTGCGGCAGCTTGTCTATAACTTGAATAAAGGGATCAGGGATCAGGGATCGGGGATCAGGGGTTAGGGGGCAGGGATCGGGTTTAAATTGGAAGTTTTATTAGCTTTCTAATATCGTCTCCCAATTCCCCAGTCCCCAGCCCCTGGCTTCTAGGAGTTTGTCGGACTTTGTCCTTTTCTAATATATGGCAGCCAACATTGCCAAAAAGGGACACCGGCATTTATTGAATCGTTGATTGAGCAGGGCGACAAGGAAGGCAGCCGTAAGGCTGTCAATGGCAACAAGTTGCGGACTAAAGTCTGGCGGACTAAAGTCCGAGGANATTTAGTTCATTTTATCTCACGCAGAGACGCGGAGCAGTGCTATGAAATTGCATCGTTTTTCTAAGGAAATTCAGACAAATTTCATAAAATTTTAAAAGAAATTCGGATTTTTCTGGGGCTGTCCGAGAAGTTGGTTACTTCTCGTCCAGCCCCACGAATTTCATAACAAAACTCCTCTTAATTCCGTCATTTTTATGTCGATAGGCGGTGTTTTTAATGCCGTCTATCGGGTTTGTATGCGCCGTTTTAATGGCGTATACATTTTTTTTGTGTTGGCAGGCCGCTTTGTCTCCTGATTGCCATACCCTCCTTTGTGTCCTTTGTGCCTTTGTGAGAGAAATATTCGGGAAAAGTTACGCANGGTAGCATTTTAACTGAACGGCGACACAAGCGGTAAAAAAGATTGACAAAAAATATGAATTTTGATAATTTAAANTNAATATATACCGCTAAAAATGAGTATTTTAGAAATAACTGGAATTTTAAGATGAAAAGGATAGCCTTTACCATAGTAAGTTATTTGGCCTTGTTGATAAGCCTGTCCGTACCAGCGCAGGGGCAATCTTCATATTATGCCGGAGATGGCAAAAAGGGCATGAGCCTGGGAATTCAAGTGCCNGAGGGCAGGGGGCTTAATGCGGCTCTGTCTAACATACCTTCAATGGTTCAGGGCTGTTTGGTATATAACATACGCAAATATTCGGCAATAGAGGTGCTTGACCCAGTTGCGCTGGATAAAGTGATAACGGAAACGCTTGATCCAAAATATGAGGATAAACTTGACATTGTCCGGCTGGGGCATGTAGCGCAGGTCGGGTTTTGGATGACCGGAAGGATCATCGAGACTCCCTACGGCTATACCCTGCAATTTAACGTGATTGACACCACACCTAACGCCAGAACGCTCGCTTCCTATTCCGGCACTTGCACGGCATCCCAGCTTATCGATCAAAGCGCTATCCAATTTGCTTCTACAGAACTGCTTACGCAAATGGGCGTACAGCTTACCGCTGCGGCAAAAAACGAACTTAGCACAACGAATACCCAACAGTCCATTAAGGCGCAAAGCTTCCTCGCCAACAGCCGTACTGCGGAAAGGCAGGGCGGAAGCGATATAGAGGTGTATTTTAACGCTGTTCTGGCAGCAAAATTTGATCCGTCCCTGCCGGAAGCGGCAAACCGTTCCGCTATATTGGCCAGAAACATCTCAACCGCACGTACCGGCGATAATTTGCGCGAAGACGTGCGATGGCGGAATGAATGGGTTGCGCGCCTTGAGGAAACAGAACGGTATGTTAAAAATTATAACGATTATTATAACAAATATTTTACTGACTATTACAATGATTTTTATAAAAAATATACTGATAATTGGAACACATTTATCCAGACTCTTCCTGAACTGCCCAATACCTTGTTTTATACCGCAGATGCCCGCAACTATGGAGGAGTCAATTATAATACCAACACGACAAGTTATACCGGAATAAAGACATATCTGCATGCTTCACCGGATTGGATACAGTCGCTACAAACGGCAATACAGACCATGGATGTACCGGTAAGAAAGGTTCAAAGAACTGTGCAGGCAGAACAGGCAGCAGTGCAGGCGGCTATACAGGAGGTTGTAAAAACAGTCAATGACAGCCTGAACGCAACAGGACAAAGAGCAAAATGGGGCTTACAGCTTTTGAATGTGAGGGTTAGGGCGGTATCGTTTAACAGCAGTTTTTTGGATAACCGGAGGCAGAAGCAGGGGACTCAAAGTTTTTCTATAGTTGTAGAGTTGGTAAACAGTCAGAATAACAAAGTGATCGGCAGAAGCACTTTCCAGACAGGCAGAACATATTCAATCACCAGCAGAGGGCTTTCGGTTTCCGGTGATGAACAGAAAAGCGCTGATTTCTCGAATGTCAATATAAACGATCTCCCTCCATCCGATGATCTGCTGTCCATTCGGATTGCCAGCGTAAACGGAACAGCAGCCGAAGCAGCAATCAGAAACAGGGTACTGTATATACAGCCGGTCAGCGCGGATGAATGGAATAATTACCCCTGGAATTATGAGATGCAAAACGGGCAAATTACCCGGTATAACGGAAAAGAGAGCAGGTTTGCCCTTCCCTCTTCAATTTTAGGTGAACCGGTTATTTCCATTAAAGAGAGGGTATTTTCCGGCAGCCAGGAGATCAGTGTTACCATCCCTAGCGGCGTTGTTTCAATTGGGGAGAGGGCCTTTTCCAATAACCGGCTAAGCAGTGTTACCATTCCCAGCAGCGTCAACTCCATCGGGGATTATGCGTTCTCCAACAATCAGCTTGCCAGCATTACCATTCCCAGCAGTGTTACTTCCATTGGGAATAATGCATTTTCCGGCAACCCGGTAACCAGCATAAGCATTGGGGCAAATGTCACATTAGGTTCTTCCGCTATCGGCTCGGGTTTTGAAGCATTATACAACCGCAATGGCAAAACGGCACAAAGTTATGTGATGCACAATGGCACATGGAGAACAAGTGATGAGTACAGGAATTTAATAAAGGCTGAAGAAGAGAAAGCTGCTGAAGAAAGAAATAAAATTGCAAGAAAACAAGAAGCCCGGAACCATTATTTAAGAAAAGCCGGGCGCATAAGCTTTGGAATTTACGGGGGACCTGCTTTTGGAGCTGATTCGGGTACAATTAACCTTGGTATGGGGTATGGATTATGGCCTGTTTTTGACTTTGAAGGCGGTCTTGTATTTGATTTAGGCACAAATAAAAATATTTCACATCCTGATATAGCCGAATCCCCTTTTGTTTTTGGTTTTAGATTGGGATTTAGTTTTGTTCACATAGGCAGAACCTTGATTTTTAAATGGGGACCCGGTTTATCCATACTTTTAGTAGAGAGGCGAAAACCATTAATTACCTACGACGACGATGGCAAAGAGAGAAAAACGACACATGATCCTTACCTAAACGGAAACATTCAAGCTGCGTTCGATTGGAATCCCTTTAAGCCGGGCCGCGGCGGTTTCTTTTTTAGGCTTGCTTACCGCTTAGACATTTATCCGAAAAAGATAGCCCCTGTTTTTGGCAAAAATGGAAACAGCGCCTTTGTTTCCAATAGCCTTTTTGCCGGTTTTACCATTTATTTTGCGCCGTAAAAAAAATAGATTTGCAGGCAAGCCTCCGTCCCGTGTCCGCTGCGAACCCTCTATGAGGAAACTTATTTTGAATATTCCTCACACAGAAATGCAGAGATTAAGATTAGAAGTGAAATACTAAAGTTCAAAAGAAAATTTGCCTATCAATAGACTTGGTTATCGATAGCAATCCTTAAAACTTTAAAAAACACACAAAATACTAAAAGATTTGAAGAATGACGCAGGTTTTTGAGGAAATAAAAAAGAAGTTATTTGAAATCCGCGCTCCTTGAAAACCCGCTAAATTTTTTAACCTTGTCATTTCTCCGCCGCGGACCGGCGGTGTTACAATGCCTTTTATGCTAGGAGTTTGTCGGACTTTGTCCTTTCTGATGAAAAAAATGTGAAAAAACACCGTTTTTGAGCATTTTTTACTTTGCAAACTCCCTAAGGAGTCCCAAAATCGAAGAATTTTGCGGTAAATAACCGCAAAATTCCACAAGTCCGACAGACTCCTAGGCATTTTGGGTGAAACGGCAACGCCGTTTCACCCAACTCCATAAGGAAAATCCGCAAGGATGCGGATATGCTTCAGCCGACAAGGGAACAAGAACCTGCGCCCGAAGGGCGGTGATCCAACAAATTTAGCACGTTCCGGCGCAGAGAAATTCCTCCGCTTAAAATTTTGGCAGCCCGCCTTTAGGCGGGCGAGAGCGCCGCGGACCGGCGGTGTTACAATGCTTCAGATGGAGTTTTTTCGCAGAAAAAACTCCATAATAAAAATCCGCAAGGATGCGGATATGCTTCAGCCGCCAGGATGGCGGTTACAATGCTTCAGATGGAGTTTTTTCGCAGAAAAAACTCCATAAGGAAAATCCGCAAGGATGCGGATTTTCCTTACTCGCCTTTATTCGCGCCGGCCATTAAGCCTTCGAGCAGGAAGCGCTGGAATACCATGTACATAATGGTAATGGGTATGGCAACCAGTAAAGCGCCTGCGCAAAATGCCGAATAATTGGTCTCTGACGAATTAATAAGGTCAAACAAACCTATTGCCAGGGTCCGTTTGCTGTCGGCGTTTATCAGATAACGCGGCAGCATATAATCCATCCAGGGGCCCATGAACGACGTTACGGCAATAAAAAACATTATCGGCATGGACAGCGGCAGAATTATCTTGCGGAACAGTTGGAATTTCGTTAAACCGTCAATGGAGGCCGCTTCATCCATTGACTTGGGGATATTCAGCATATAGCCCCGCACCAGCCAAATATTTGCCGGAATGCCGCCTGCGACATAAATTATAATTAGCATGTTAAGGTTGTTGAGCATGTTAAAGGTATTGGCGATCATGTACATGGCGGTAAGGCTCATAAAACTGGGGAACATCTGCAAAATCATTACGGTAAGCAGGCCCATTTT
>WRNF01000188.1 GCA_009776715.1 Treponema sp.
AGTATTTTTACAACATTGTTTCCAACAAATCCGGCTGCACCGGTTACTATATAGATTCTCTTCATTTCTAATTCCTCACTCCTTCCTTGTTTTACAACCAAATAATTCTGGCCTGGGTAAGAATCTCATATCCGGTTTCGGTCATGAGAATGTCATTTTCCAAACGGCAGCCGCCGTAAAGAGGGTCGTACAAACCAGGCTCTATGGTAAAAACCATGCCCGGCGACAAAAACCATTGTTCACCTGACCGGTTTCGGATATATGGAAATTCATGCACATCCAGGCCAATTCCGTGTCCCAGCCCATGCGGCATTTGTTTTTTTGATCTGGCAAACAATTTATCAACGGCCAAGGCGATATTGCTTGTTTCAATCCCATTTGCTATCAATTCAAGCGCTGTTTTTGCCGCTTTCTCTACCATGTTCACCATTTTTTGCTGAGCTAGACTTGGGCCGCGTACAAAGGTCAGGGTAACGTCCGTGCAATAACCGTGGCAGCGAAGGCCAAAATCCAAAATTGAAAGCCCCTGTCCGCCAAAAGGCGCCGCTGTCCAGGAAGGAAAGGCATGAATGCCAAAACTTCTCTCGCTCCCGGCGGCCAATGTTTCAAAACTTGTCCCATCGCAGCCGTGTTTCCTTGACTCAAGTTCAATGAACATGGCGGCATCTGCTTCTGTTTTTATTTTGCCCGATCTTACATTTTTTTCAAGCAGATCAATAAGGGTATTGGTAATATCTGCCGCTTTTCGAAGCACATTAATTTCAACGGCATCTTTTACAGCCCGCAACTCATTGGCATAGGAAGCAGCGCTTTCCTTGCGGCAAATAATGTCAAAGGCAGATAGGTCTTCAATAAATTCCAAAAAAACAGGATAGGGCGTAACAGGTGGAATTTCTATTTTTGAACCGCACGGAACCTTAAACACCTCCACGGCGCCATGTACTGCTTTAATTGGCTTTCGGCTAAAATCGTTATACGGAATTATTATGTCTGCCCTTGAATATGCTTTTGCCAAATTGATGTCCCAGGGCACCAGCAGGCTCTTTCGGTCAAGAGAGAGAAAAAGCAAAGCATCGCCGGGATGCCCTGTAAGCCAGCGAATCGTTGTGTCGCGATGGGTTTCGCAATCTTCAAACATGCACAGGATTATTCCTTCCTGCGCCATCCAATCCCAAATTTTTTCAAGCCGTTCCTGAAAATGGTTCATAAATAATTTACCTTATTCTTTAAAAATATCCCTTGCTGCACTGATAATTGCATCGGATTCTTTATTGCCAATCCAATAATGGGTAACAAAACGAAACATTCCCTGTTCAGGCATATTTATAAAAATATTTTTTTCTTTAAATTTTTTTACAACTCTTTCCGCCCATTCATCTGATGATGCAAGAGGGTGACTGAAAAAAACCATGTTGATGTCAACATCATCCGGATTAATGACAATGCCATTGATGTTTGCAAGTTCACAGGCGATTTTTTTTGCCTGTGTATGATCCGCTGCCAGCAATGCACTGTGTTCTTCCAATGCGATAATTCCTGCTGCCGCCAAAACGCCCGCCTGCCGCATCCCGCCGCCCATTATCTTGCGCTTTAACCGGGCCGCATTGACAAATTCTTTCGGGCCGGCAAGCAAAGAGCCAACCGGCGCGCACAGGCCCTTGGAAAGNCAGAACATCACCGAGTCCGCCCTGTCCGCAATCTCGCTTGCCTTGCAGCCCAGAGCTGCGGCGGCATTAAAAATGCGCGCCCCGTCCAGATGCAGCGGCACTCCCCATTGCTGCGTTACTTCCCGCACCGCATCCATTTTTTCCAGGGGAATAACTTTTCCCGATGAATGGGCGTTTTCTGTGCAGACAAGCGAAGTTTCAGGCGAATGCAGATCCTGTTTCCGCAGCCTTTTACGAATTTCGCAAGGCTCAAGAATTCCGCCCGGATCGGGAATGCATCGGAGCTGCACTCCGGCAATAATCGACAAAGAGCCGGCTTCAAAAGCGACAATATGGCAGTCTTCACCGGCAATTATTTCTGTTCCCCGCCTGCACCAGGTGAACAAGGCAAGCTGGTTTCCAAAGCATCCCGAAGGCACAAAAAGAGCGGCCTCCTTGCTGATCATTTGCGCGCCTAATTCTTCCAGCCGATTTACCGTTGGGTCTTCCTCGTACACATCATCGCCTAGTTCAGCATATGCCATTGCCTTTCTCATTGCTTCTGTCGGCTGTGTAACTGTATCGCTGCGAATATCAATCATTGCGTTTAAAATAGTAAATTGAAAACGGTAAATAGTAAAGGCACTTTGAATTAATTCTCTATTGCGGCCTTTCTGAAAAGTTCTTTTTGACGAATTTAATAGTTTAACCTTTATGCCTTCTTTTTTTCATGCAAAAATAGGCCGATAGAGGCCTCCTTGAAAATTATCGCATTGTTCGATAAAATATAAAACATTATGCAGCAGACATTTTTTGGCAAAACCGGCTTGAAGGTAAGCCGCACAGGATTTGGCTGTATTCCTATACAGCGAATTTCTTACGAAGAAAGCACGGAGCTTTTACGCCACGCATTTGATCATGGCGTTACCCTCTTTGACACGGCTAATGCCTATACAACAAGTGAAGAGCGCATCGGCATCGCTTTGCATCATGTGCGTAATAAAATAGTTCTCTGCACAAAATCCGGTATTTTTCCGCCGGAAATAATTATGCAAAACATTGAAAACAGCCTGCGGATGATGCAGACCGATTATATTGATGTACTCCAGATTCACAATCCGTCTTTTGTGCCGCGTCCTGAAAGCGAAGACGGCGTATATGAATGTTTGCTTAAAGCTAAAATGCAGGGAAAAATCCGGCATATCGGCATAACGTTTCATAGCAAAGACCGTGCGCGGGAAGCGGTTGTGTCAGGGCTGTACGACACATTGCAGTATCCTTTGTCGTATTTGTCAACAAGCGAAGAACTGGAGCTTATTGATCTTTGCCGCAAACACAATGTCGGCCTGCTTGCCATGAAAGGTTTGTGCGGCGGCTTGTTGACCAATGCCAAAGCAGCGTTTGCGTTTCTGCGGCAGTATGAAACAGTCATTCCCATTTGGGGAATACAAAAAAAGATTGAGCTGGATGAATTTCTTTCCCTGGAAAAAGAGCCGCCGCCATTGGACAATGATCTGCAAAGCGTTATTGATGCAGACAAGGCGGAACTTTCCGGAACTTTTTGCCGCTGCTGCGATTATTGCAAACCCTGTTCTGTTGGCATCCCCATTTCCAACGCTGCCCGTATTTCATTCCTTCTTGGCAGAATGGTCAAGGAAAATTTTCTGACACCGGAATGGCAAAACAATATGCGTCTTATTGATAACTGCACCAAATGCGGCCATTGTATAAAACATTGTCCCTATAACCTTGATGTGCCGTCCCTGCTCAAACAGCAGCAAAAAGAATACTTCAAAATATTAGCCGATCATGTTGCACATTATAGCGTAGAAGCGGTTTAATTGACGATTACGGTTTTCTCGTCTAAAGTTTTGATAGAAACATTAAAAACATTGTCTTTCGGTACACGGATGCATTGGTGTGCGGCGGTTAATTAACCCCATGATCTAACCGAATGAAGATACTCTATTACCCTTAGGCCGTCGGCTGCGTTTGAGCGAGGTACCCTGCGGGAATCAAGCGCGCAGGCTGCAGCGTCTTTTACCATGTTGGTAAAATAACCTGTGGGGCCGGAAAAACCGCTGCCTGCAAGCGCAAGGGAACGGAATTGTTCGGCGTAAGGGCTTGGCTTGCTTTCCCATATTTCAAAAATGCCGTTGCCAATCCTTAGCCTGCCTTTTTCGCAGGAAAATTCCATTTCAAAAACCAGGTGATCGCGCCCGGCGCCAATTTCCAAAATTACCGGAATCTGCAAATCCCGTTTTTCTCTGCACAGGGTTCCTTCCAGCCATGCGGTCCCG
Source organism: Treponema sp. (assembly GCA_009776715.1). The sequence goes on from WRNF01000188.1 coordinate 3,947, forward strand.
GCACTGGCGTTAAGATGTGTTCCCCAGCGCCGCCGGTGCTTCAATACCGCGTTGCTTAGGAACATGATCGCATCGGCAAGGTGAGTGCCGTCATGCCACAAAACATCAACAAGCCTCCTGTTTTTGCCCATGTACAACACCGATCGGACGCTTAACAAGCTTCCCAACTGCCCGCTGTCAAGAATAGTTTTGGCGAGAATGTAATCTTGCGAATAACGGCGTTCATGGTTGACAATGACTGCCATGCCTCCCTGTGAAGCGATGCGGGCAATTTTGCGGGCGCTGCGTATGTTGTCTGCAAGCGGCTTTTCGCAGATCAGTGCTTGTACACCGAACCTTGCTGCAAGGCGGCAGTAATGGTAATGACTGTCCGGATGCGTGGCTACAACGAGAATCTGCGGCTTATGAAGCGAGAGCATTTCTGCAGCATCTTCATATACCGGAACCCGCCATTCCTGTGAAAAAAGCAAGCGGCGTTCTTCGCTTATGTCGCAGCCGGCAACAAGCCGGCAGTCCGGGTCAACTGCAATGGCTCCAGCATGGGTGCAGGGTTTTTCCCGCAGGCTGTCTTTCTCGAGCAAGCTGGCAATGCGGCCAAGTCCGACAATGGCGCAAGGAATTTTTTCCAGCATCAGAATTTATCCTTATCTTTACTTTCCTTTCTTTACTTTCCTTTCTTTACTTTCTTTATCTTCATTATCCTTTGTAATTCCCAGCTTAGCAAGGGATTGCTCCTGCCTTGGATTCCGTTGAAATTCCACATATTGAGAATTCTGCCCAATCTGCTGTCTTCGCCGTTCCTGTTTAAACGCAATGTTTGAATACAGAAAGACATGGCTATTGCATATATGCCTTAACAAGGCCCCCGCACCGCTCCGCAGCGAACCAACTCTTTGGTAACTTGTGCCGAATATTCAATATAACACGGATTAGCACAGATTTACACAGATTTACACGGATTATTTTAAA
>WRNF01000189.1 GCA_009776715.1 Treponema sp.
AATAAAAAATCCGTGGAAATCCGTAAAGCCTCCCTTCGGTCGGCAAGTGTAAGGAAAATTATTATACGTCGCCGCTAAAGCGGCTTGTACTACCGTGGAAATCCGTGGCTATTGCATATATGCCTTAGCGAGAGGCCAAATGAAGTTAGAGGTAAGGAATTTATCCCAAAGTAACCTCGATGCTTCTTGCTTTTCCGTTACGGACAGCCTGGGCTGTTTTTCCGCATATTGTTTTTCCGTTTATTTCCTCTGTATTGCCATCGTTAAATGTTATGCGATACGACTGCACTTCTGCCGCATTGGGACCGAATGTATCCTTTCCTGAACTGTTAAGGTATGTTACCCTGCAATTGCCAAGGAAGTTAAAGGCAAATACCCCTTCACCGGTAAAAAAACTAGCGCTTAACATTGGCCGCAGAGAAAGGCAGAGACCGCTGTTGTTTACAGAAAAGGGTTTTAAACCGGAAGTCATGGCAAGCCACATTGAAATAAATTCTGCGGTTGCACCCGACAGCCGTGCAACAAAACCCTGGCCGTGCTGCGATGCATCGGGGTGGGCGGAACTTACAAGGAAGGAACTGTTTTCGAAAATGCTGCGCCCGTACACAGCAGGATCAATGAAAGGAATAAGGGCGGTTTTTGCCATGTTAAAAAATTCTTTCCCCAGGCCGCAGCGAAGCAGTTCCAGAAGGTATTTGTACTCCATGTGCAGCCAGATTGATTCGTTTTCCAGCCAGCCGGTGGTAAAAACCGTTATGCGGCCTATGCCTTCTGCCGATGCAATAGGGGCGTTAATTTTTATCATGTCCAGTTTTGCATCGTAAAGCGGGCTTGCCAGCATATTCCGGTGGAATTCGGACGCGAGCTGCTGCACAGCGGCTCCCTGCGAATCACTGCAAAGCCGCAGATAATGGACTGGCCCCTCCAGAAAAAGCGGCAGGTCTTTCCGCTTGAAAGAGGAAACAATTATCGCCTGGGTTTTTTCTTCGGCAATGGCCCGCATTGCGGCAGTGGCCCCGGCCTGAACGTCAACCGGAGAAGAGGCTGCAAGGCGCGCTTTTGCCGCCGGAGAAAGGGCATTCACCTCATCTTCGCTGACTCGGTAATTATCCGGAATAAATTCAAAATAGGTGGGTATTATGCCGTTAACCGCAATGCCTTCCAGCTTTGTGCGGCAAGACAATAATTTTTGCTCAAAAACAGAAAGCATTGCGCAAATTTCGCTTACCGTGTATTTTTTTTCATCTCCGGAAATTCCAAGCCGCGTAAGTTCGCGGAATTTTTCTTTTGCGCTGTGGGTCTTATCCCAGAAAATAAAATTACTTTCGCCCGCAGCGGTAATTTCCGCCAATTCTTCAAGAAGCGCTGCTGCCTCGGCTGCAAGCGAAACAGGGGCATCTCCTGCAATGCCGTATCCATCCGACAATGCATTGTTTAAAAACGAGACCAGGCGCAGCAATTCCAGGCTTTCCGCAGAGGAAGAGCCAAAAAGCCCGGGCAGGCCGTTTAATGCATCGCACCAGTTGGGCTTTCCGGCATCCATTTCTATGCCCAGAGCTTCAGGGTCCAGGGAAGCGTATTTATTTGCAATTAGGCAAAGAAGTTTGCCCAAAAGATTAGTGTAATAAATATCGCCGCTGCCAAATTTGGTCCTTAATGCATGAGGGTTTTCTTTTCGGGAAGCAATAAGCGCCGCCTTTTCCATATCCGGGCTTAGCGCGCGTACTTGCCGGGGTTTGCCCTGAAACAGCGCATATTTGGCGCAGCGCGGCTCGACAAAATAACCGTCATCGTAAAAAATGTAATCGCTGCGGTCAAACATCATTTCTTTNAACCTGTCGGGAAATATNGCAAGGAAATTTTCGATTAAGTCTGTGTTATAATGCCAGTGATCGGACCAATAGCCTTCGCCATGTTCGGCAAGTGAAACCTTTTTACTGTGTTTAAGCAGGGAATGAAGTATGTAATGCCTGTCCTGCATGGTCATTTTGCAGTTTTCAATTAAATTGAATAAGCTGCCAATGGTTAAGGAATCCCGTGCAAGGGCGGCAAGCTGATCCGCAAATCCTGCATCTGTGCCGTTTACATTGCGCATAACATCATCAATAAACAGTTTCCTTTCAGTCTCATTTTCAAACACATAACGAATGCCAAAAACCTTCAGCGGGTTAAAACCGTCAATTTGAATAAGGTTCATGTAAAACTGTATGTTATCGTCTCCAATTGCGCGGTTAAAAAATATGTCGCTGCGCCGGTTTTGGTTTATGTCACGGTAATTGCCGTTGCCCTGGGAAAAATATTCGGCAAGCACGACAAAATTGTTATACTCACGTTCCATGTCGCCGTGGACCCTGGAATACGCATAGTAGGTGCTGCCTTCCCCTATGGTGAAAGGAAAGCCTCCCCGAAGGGCATTATCGATAAAATTCATCTCGCAGTAAGAGTCAAAATTTTTATAAGCTGATTGAGTAAATGCGCAGGATGCTATCTCGTTTATTAATGCTTTGTTTTCTTTTTCCTTCTTTTCAAAGAAACCTTTGGACAAGATCATTGCCGCCGATGCATCAATTTCCTTATAATCGCTGTTATGCCCAATTGCCGAAAAATAATCTGCTTTTTCGCCGGGTTCAAGGCTTAACGAAAAATAGCCCATAGCGCAGGGGGTTTTATTTTTTCCGCAAATAGAGGGATCTATAACAAAGGCCCCCTGCCGCATAAAGGCGGCGGGAAAATCAAAATCCAGTTGACAGCCAAAAACAGAATCCGGATCTATGCAGTACCGGGGAGCCGTTTTTTTACCGCCGTTTTCAAGGTTGCCGCAGTAAAAATGCGCCGCTTTAATGGGGACAATTTCCGGCCTGTCAAGCGCCTCGACAGGCAGTTTGTAATACGGCACGCTGTTTTCGGTATAGTTTACTCCTGCAAACCAGCCTTCGCCGAGGCGGGACATATTTTTAAGCATCCAGTTGCGGGTTCCCCAGGGAATTAACATGGGAAGGCCGTCAATGCAGTCAATGTTCATTGCCCTTGCCGAGATGTTTTTTACCGTTAGGCGCCTTAACAGGGCAGGCACATTTTCATTGGGCAGGGTGAAAAATTCAACTTCTGTTTCAATGCCCAGAGTTTCGTTTGTTTCAAGCAGGCGGACAGAATAGGGTTTTACGTACATGGTTTGCCTTATTTTTTTGGCTTTCAAATCCGGCCGGTTGCGGAAAGGCTCGTAACAATCACCGTTTTCTTTATAAAAAGTCCGAAACCCCTGCAAGGCAGTCTGCCGCCATGCCTTATTTGCGGCGATGAATTCAAGCATTGCTCCGTCTTTGTCCTGAATGCCAAAATTGGATATTGCCTGCCCGCGGTTTACATAATACGCCCAGAGCGGTTTTCCCCACAATCCGGCGATGGCAGGAAGAAAACTGGCAAAGGCTTTAACATTGTTGTAGTCTTCTATAATGAATTCATTGTCTGACATTGACTGCTCCTTTTTCCTTTACGGCAATAAATTTTCCGGAACGGTAAAATCCTCATCCTCCGGCTGAATCCCTTCAAAAATGCCGGAAATGGCCTGTGCGGTTCCGTTGTTATACGAAACAAGGGTTTCTCGCCCGAACTCTCCGCCGACTCCGGGGCCTGCGCTGTTTACAATACTGCGAATGCCTGTCTGTACCTTTTCTGTATCTTCGCCTGAAATTTCAACTATGCAGGCGTGTTTCACGGTAACGCCGGGTTTATTGGGCACTTCAATTGCGTTTTGAATAAACATTGATTCTGATTTTTCTCTGTCCTGGCCGGTGCGGACAAACACTGCATACATGCCTAAACCCACTGCAAGGTGTTCGTTTACACTGTTCGCCACTTTGTAAGAAGAATATCCGTCAACTGTTCCGTAATGGCTTGAGTACACAGCCTGGTTAAAGGGATCGTAAGGAGTCTCGTTCTGGTAAAAATACATTTTCCCCTTGTCTCCAAGCCAAAGCGTCTGGTATTCCTGGAAATGTTCAACTAACAGAGCGTAAACAGTTACCCGGTCTCCGCTGACAATAAGGCCGTTTTTAGAGGTGTTTTTATCCCAGCCAACCCCCTGTCCATGATCCGCCCGCCATATCCAAAAATGATCTCCAATAACGTCGTTTGAATTAATTAAAGCGCCGTATTCGGCATTGACATTTTCTTCTTTATATCCGCCTATCCGCAGAAAAAGATCGGCTAACAGTGTCGGGGCCGCGGAATGATCTTTGGAAGCGCTGTTTTCGCCAACGCTTAACAGATAAGTTGAATCGTATAACGCGTCAAACATCAATCCTGCAATGGTAACATTATCTACATCATCCGCAAAAAGCGCTCCATACGAATTTATGGGGCTGGGAATGAGTGTTGCATAACCGGTTCCCAGCACAATAGTACCGGCATTTTTTACCCGAATAGGGACATCCAGTTCGTATCTTCCGGGAGTGAAAAAAATATGTTTGCCGTTGTCAAGGGCAGAATTGATGGTTTCAGCCGTATCCACGCCTTCTTTTACTATATAAAAATCTTTTTCAAGATCAAGCGATATGCCAGGCCCCATATTTTTTTTGGTCCATGAGGGGCCAACCGAATTCTTGCGCAGTGCCGGCACAAAAACCTTGTAAGCGCCTTTGTCAAAATATAAAAACGGTTTTTCGCGTATTACCGGGACTGTTTCTTCTTTTGTGCTGCATTTTCCTTCATCCCAATTATTATCCTCTATTTCTCCTGTGCATCCCTGCATTAGTTTGTTCCAGTTTACGCCATGAAACCCGTGTTCAAAATGGCTGTTCCTGGCATACCATTGCTGCTGGCTCCAGGAACCGGCATCGGCATGAAAAACACAGTCGCCGGAAAAGCCGCCGGAAGACCATCCGCTGTTCCAGTCAAATTTTGT
>WRNF01000190.1 GCA_009776715.1 Treponema sp.
CTTCGGATAAATATATTTTATAAGGTTCCGCTCCTTTACGCTTCTGCCAACGGAACCATTTCCCATTTTCATCTTGTTTATAATGGCTGTCCATTTTTCCTGATTTTTCACCATAAGGTTCGCGCAAATCATTAAAGATAAAATTATCTGTTTTTGTATACCATAAAATTATGTCGTGCAGTTTTTGAAATTGACTGCTCTTTGCTGTGTAGCGCTTATAATGCCAGATAATTTCATTCCTGAATTGCTTTAATCCAAAAATACCGTCCATAATAATCTTTAGATAATGACTTGCCGTTGGATCGCAATGCAGGAAAATAGAACCGCTTGATTTTAAAATACGGTGCATCTCTATTATTCTAACCGTCATATAAACAAGATAGGCCAGCATTTTTGTATCGGTAGATTTTAGCGCTTCTGCCATATGATGCCAAAAGTGCATTAAGNCGGCTTTTATCCCGTATTCCCGCATAATATGGGGAATATCATAGGCCTGTTCAGATTTTTCATAATCCAATTCCCACGTATCACAAAAGGCTTCAATTTGTTCCGGGATAGGAAGCCCCGTTGTNTTTTTATAAAGTAAATTATAACTTCTATTACTGTTAAATGGAGGGTCTAAATAAATTAAATCAATGCATTCCGGGGGCATTTTCTTCATTATGGTAAGATTATCCCCATAAAACAGCTTATTCATAATAATAGTATACATAAAATTAAATAATTGTCTAGGAGCCTGTCGGTCTTGTAGATTTTAGCGGTCAAAAACCACTAAATTCTTCGATTTTGGGACTCCTTACGGAGTTTGCAGAGTAAAAAATACTCAAAAACGGTGTTTTTTCGCATTTTTTTCATAGGAATAGACAAAGTCCGACAAACTCCTAGCTATAAATTACGGGAAAGGCGGGCGAGAAAAGCTTTTGTCCGGTCAAGCCGGGGCTTGTCGATTAGGCTGGCAGCGGGGCCTTCCTCTATTATAACCCCAGAGTCCATAAACAGCACCCGGTCGGCAACTTCCCGGGCAAAAGGAATTTCATGGGTAACAATGACCATTGTCATTTTTTCCTCTGCAAGATTGCGAATAACTCTAAGGATGTCGCCTGTAAGTTCTGGGTCAAGCGCGCTGGTCGGCTCGTCAAAAAAAAGCACTTGCGGATCAAGGGCAAGGGCGCGGGCAATNGAAACGCGCTGCTGCTGTCCGCCGGAAAGCTCAAANGGGTAAGANGCGGCTTTGTCGGAAAGCCCCATTTTTTCAAGCAATTCCTTTGCGCATAACAGCGATTGTTCTTTATTNCTTTTTAGCACNCGTATCTGCGCTTCGGTAATATTCCTCTCGGCGGAAAAATGGGGAAACAGGTTNAAATTTTGAAAAACCAGCCCCATTTTAAGGCATATTTTCCGAAGAATGTCATTCGGCGCATAAATGCCGTTTTCAACCATATACATACCGTCCAGGCTTATGCTCCCTGAATTTACCAGTTCAAGATGGGTAATGCACCGCAGAAGAGTCGATTTGCCTGAACCTGAAGGCCCAATTATGGCCACTACTTCTCCTTTATTCACAGCAAGGGAAATATTCTTAAGAACCTCAAGTTTGCCAAATGATTTTGAAAGGTTTTCTACTTTAATAATTGTATTATGCATAATACGATAACTTCTTTTCAAAAAAGCCAAATGCCAATGTTACAATCCAGTTCATAACAAGATAAAAAACGCCTGCAATAAAAATTGGAGTGGTGGAAAATTCTCTTGCCGCTGCGTTATGCGCTGCCTTAAATAATTCGGCAACGCCAATAACCTGAGCAAGCGCGGTGTCTTTTACCAAAGTAATAACCTCGTTACTNGATGCGGGAAGAATGCGTTTAATTACCTGCGGAAAAATAATTCTGCAAAAAGACTGAACCTTTGTAAAACCAAGCACNTTGGCAGCTTCATATTGTCCCTGCGGAATGGATTCTATTCCGCCCCGGTAGATTTCGGCAAAGTACGCTGCATAGTTAAGCGTAAAGGCAATAATTGTCGCAGTAAAACGGTTGTAAGATAAAATTGCCCGCAGCCCATTCCAGAAACCAGGAGAAGGTAAATAACCTGATAGGCTCTCGAATAAAAACGCATACAGATATTTTGGCGCAAAATAAATAAAAATTAATTGTAAAATAAGAGGGGTTCCGCGCATTATTAAAAGATAAAATTTAAAAATACTGCGGACAATAATGCTACGGGACATTCGCCCAAAGGCAATGAGCAATGCCAAAGGAAGCGAAAATATCAACGTAAGAAAAAATATCTGAATTGATACTAACGCTCCTTCGAGCATTGCGCCTAAAAGAAGCGGCATGTAAAAAATTTATCTTCCGATCATCGAAATATCGGCGCCCAAATGTTTTATTGCAATAGGCGCTACAGTGCCGTCTGCTGCCATTTCGAGCAGTATTTCCCAAACCGCTTCTGCCAGGGCATTGTCTGATTTACGGAAGCCAATGCCAAACTCTTCCTCTTCCAGTGTTTCCTCAAGAATTCTAAAATCTTTGCCCGACCGGTTGATATTGTCATTTGCCACTACAAGATCAATTACCACAGCATCAATTCCTTCAACGTCAAGGTCCATCAATGCGGTAAGAAAATCTTTGTATTCAATTATTTCGCTAAGGCTGTCTTTGAATTCAGGGGCATTATCAATGGCTGGGACAGAAGAGGAACCCGCCTGAGTTCCCACGGTTTTTCCTGCAAGATCACCTAAGGTCATTACCGGCGAATCGCCCTTAACAACAATTACCTGGGCATTTTTAAGATAGGCTGGAGTATACAGAACATTTTGTTTCCTTTCCTCTGTAATGGTGAAACCGTTCCAGATACAGTCAATTTCACCAGTATTAAGTTCCTGCTCTTTGGCATTCCAATCAATGGGCTGCAGAACCAATGCAACGCCTAAACGCTGCGTAACTTCCCTGGCTAAATCAACATCATAACCAACAATCTCATTTTGCTCATTTCGGTACCCCATGGGCGGAAATGAATCATCCAGTCCCATAACGAAGCTTCCCTTGTCCAAAATGTTTTGCAGAGACATATCCTGTGAAACCGGAATGCTTAACGAAGCATCATCTTCCTCTGCTTTTTGTTCTTCTTTTTTACTGCATGAAAGAATTAATCCTCCAATAAGCAGCACGCTGACACATAGAAACACAATCTTTTTCATTATCTTCCTCCAATATGAAATTTATGATTTTATTATACAGTAATATTGATTTTATATTCAAGAGTGATATCATATATATAAGGGAAAACCAATGCTTTTGGAAATTATTCAGGCTAATCCCGCTGGCAATATAACAATTTTCGTGATGAATCCGCCTGAAAGGAATGAAGAACGCATGCAGGCGGCAAGGAAACTGATGGCAGATGCCCGGTTGAAGGCCGAACAGATAGCTTTTGTAAAAGCTCCGGCAAAGCCTGGCGAAATATGGCGCATGGAAATGGCCGGGGGCGAATTCTGCGGCAATGCAAGCCGAAGTTTCGCATTGCTGGCTGCAAAAAAAGAAGGGCTTTCGGGAAAACATACGGTGCTTATTGCAACAAGCGGGATGAAAAATCCTTTGCCGGTGCATATCGATACTGAAACACAAACAGCCGAGATTGAAATTCCTCCGCCGGTTGCAGAAAAAAATATTGAAATAAACGGGCAGTATTTTCCCTTGTATGCATTTGACGGCATAACTCACATTATTGCAGAAAACATGCCTCCAAAAGATTCCAATGCACTCGAAGGTTTTACACGCAGCTTAGTGCAAAAAATAAATGCGCAAAGGCAGGCAGAAGGGCTAAGCTCTTTCGGCGCAATTGGCGTGATGTTTTTTAATGCAGAAAAAAGCTTCTTGCAGCCCGCAGTGTGGACGCAGGCGGCGGGAAAGATAATTTTTGAATCAAGCTGCGGCTCCGGGTCTGCGGCCCTGGGAATATGGGCCATGCGAAACGAAACAGAGGCTGACAGGGAATTTTTTCTTGAGCAGCCCGGCGGCACAATTGCCGTTCATGTTAAAAAACAGGCCGGAAAAATTAGCCTGCTTTCAATTTCGGGAAAAGTAACTTTCGGCGATGTTATGCGCTACGAATGTTAGCGGGGAAACACATTTACGCCGAACCTTACCACAAACCCGGTAGACTTGGGGTATTCAGCCGTATCAATTTTTGAATACGGATGCGCTTTCCCTGTAATGTTGGCCGGCTCTTTTATATTGGTAAAATAAGAGATAACCGCCCCGGCTTCGCCAAACAGTGATACGGGTATTTTTGGAATTTTCCATTCTGCGCCAATTTTTATTATATGCTGCCACTGGTATGCGCCGTCCTTAAGAAAAAATCTTTTTAAGACCAGATCGGGGCCATGCCTTACAGGACCGAGTTCCGATACCAGGGATGATCCGTCAACTTCACTTGAACCGTAACTTGCCCCGTGGCGGATCATCTGGTATTGCAAATGCGTGCCCAGGCCTTTTGCGGGCATTGTTTTAAACCGGAACATAATTTCATCGGAATTTGGCGGAAGGTAATGCCCCAGGCTTCGTCCGTTATTCGTATAACTGGTTTCCATTGCAACATCGCTGTACCAGGGAGTAAAATTACGGTTATGCGTATAACAATACGGATTAACTTTGGTATAACTCATAACAATTGACGAAAAAGCAAGAAAGGGCAAAGCGATATTTATTCCTGCCTGGCCTGCCATCATTGCGCGGTCAAGTTCCCGCCAATTGCCCATCACATTAATTTCATCGACAAAAAGAGAAAGCCAAATATTTCCAATGCCCGGATACTGTCCTTTTAGATTGAAGG
>WRNF01000191.1 GCA_009776715.1 Treponema sp.
CCGGCAAGAGGTCGCTGTCTAGTTTCGGCTGCTCTGTCGCAAAGTTTTTCATATTGATTTTTTAGCTGGTTTTTTTGGTTTACCTATTTCTACCTTGCAAATTCATCGGGCTTTTTTTTGTAGTTTTCCATGTTTCCCCTCTTCTTGTTTTTTCCCCTTTTTTTATAAGGGACAAAACATGAAGGGTCTTTTTCATAGTCTTTCATTCTTTCTTCAACCATTATAATTTCTGCCGGGCTTGCTTGCTCTATGGTGTAAAGCGGCTCCGCAAATTCTGTTAAAAGCGGTTTTAATATTTGGAGTTTTCTTTCCGGCATTTTGGCAATGTAGCCCTGTAATTCTTTTTCGCGCCGTTCCGCCTTAAACAAAATAGCGGCGTTGGCGGGATCGTTTCCCATAAGCTCCAATAATTCCGCAGCGGCATCGCGGGCCCGTCCTACCAGAACATCGAGCGATTCGGATTCCAGAATAAGCCCTGGTATGTCTTCACTGGTGCAGTACCATACTTGGGCTTCATTGTCCCAGTTCATTATAACTGTGTATTCATTCATAGATTAAATTTCCTCTCCTCTTATTTGTTTTTTTTAATGGCGGTCTGCCTTTTCCTAATGTATTACAAATGGCTTTATAAGCTGATTCATCATATAAAGATTTTGATGTTACTGGCTTTATTTTCTGCCTGAATAAACGTACTTTAATAACATTGACAGAAGTATTTAATTTTTCTGCCATATCTTCAAGTGTGTAATATGTACCTTTCATTTTCATATTCCTAATTATCGCATATTTAAATAAAAAATGTAACCTAAAATTATATTTTTTTTAAAATACTTGTTTTTACTATACATAAGGCAAGTAAAAACAAGCTTTTTTCAAAAATATTTTAAAAACCTGTTGACATTAATGTAATAATTCGTTACATATTAATTAGAGATTAAAACTTATCTGTAGAAAAATTACAGATGAGTAGGAGAATTTTATGTACAAGGAAATGGCTAGGAGTTTGTCGGACTTTGTCCAATTCAATGCAAAAAATCGTGCAAAAGCACGAATTTTACCGCTCAAACTCCGTAAGGAGCCCCGTTTATCGGAGAATTTTGTGATTTTAATCGCAAAATTCTACAAGTCCGACAGGCTCCTAGAATAATATTTAAATCTATAAATGGGCCCAATAAACTATTGTATCCTGTGAATTCATTTCATTTGAGGAAAAACGAAGTGTTATCAATAGATTCATTAATTGATTTTTGTGATATTGATATTCATACAATAATTAATATCATTCAAAAAGGAGATTCGCCTTTTGATGGAGATGAAAGTTTCCTTTATTTTCTTGCAGATTCAAATATTGAAATACAGAAACGATTTTATGAAAAAGGAGGAGTTTTAGGTTGTGCTCATTATGATGATGATGTAGAACTAGACACATTTGAAATATTCAGTGAATATCTTACTAAATGGAAACCAGACCCTTTAACAAGCCGTTTTACGAAAGAAAGGTTTTCAAAATTATTCTTTGATTTAGTGATTAAAGGAATGATATTATTTCCTTTAGTTAAAAAAAATGATATGGTATAGTACTTAGCACTTCGCATAACAAACGGTTAACGCTCCGGCGGCGACAAGTGCTGTCATCAACCTACTGCATTTCCTTTTTAGACTTGCAAACTTCGGCAAGCCGCATAACCTCGGAGCGCTGCAAGCGGTCTTTAGGGACAGAAAGCCCCAGGGATTCCCAGCGGCGGATCTTGTTGTGCCATATATCCAAATAAACTTTTTCCTTATGTATCCTTATGCTTACTCCCATAAACCCCTCCTCCAGTGCAAATTTTGCAGGCTACATATATGCTACATACAGGCTACATAAAAGCATAAAACATAATGAAAAATAACGCAATACAATGAAACAAAAAGAATAACGGTTTTTTAACGCAGGTGGAATATTTTTAACGGTTATATCCGCTAATTCCTTGCTACGTATAGAATTACACAACAAAATGAAACAAAACAAAGCATAAAAAAAGCCGCCCTTTCAGGCGGCCAGAACTCCCCCGCGCGGATTCGAACCACGGACCCAGTGGTTAACAGCCACTTGCTCTGCCAGCTGAGCTACAGGGGAATGTGTTTTAAAATATAGCTTTTTTTAAAAAAATTGTCAAGCGGAGATCAAAAAATTTTTCTTATTTTGTGGCAATGTAAGATAGTAATGGCACAGATTCCGAATCTGCATTCATTGTAAAAGCATTGTTGTTTTTATCCAGTATTGATAATACAATAAAACTGTGGCAGAAGTTTTTAAACTCCTTAATAAAGTAAAACATTACCCGTGGGGGTCTGTTAGCCTTATTCCGCAGTTTCTGGGCAGGGAAGAAAACACTGAACCCTGGGCTGAAATCTGGATGGGCGCATATCCTGGCTTTTCTTCGCAAGCGGAACTGGCGGGCGGGGAATGCGGCCTTGATGAGCTTATTGTAAAAAACCCAATCCATTACCTGGGAGAAAAAGCAGCGAGAAAATACGGAATTCTCCCGTTCCTCTTTAAGGTGCTGGCGCCGGATAAGCCAATGTCTATTCAAGCGCATCCCAGCATGGCTCAGGCGAAGGAGGGCTTTGCCAGGGAAAATGCAGCAGCTTTGCCGCTGTATGCCCATAACCGCAATTACAAGGATGCCAACCACAAGCCGGAAATACTGTGCGCTATTGCACATAATGGCCGCAATTTGCCTTTTATTGGGTTATGCGGATTTCGAAATCCGCAGGAAATTCATTCCCTGCTTTCAGCTTTTCTGGAAACAGATGCTGCGGCTCCGTATTATGGAAATTTGCAGAAAAATTTTATCACCCTGTTGCAGGCGCTGAAAATACCCGATCCTTCTTCTGCACTAAAGGCCTTTTTTATTGCGTTGTTCAATCTTTCCCCGCAGGAACGTGAAATTTTAACTACAAACGCACTGAGTCTAAATACGTTATGCGCCATTAGCAAAAAAAACAGCAGCCTGCTGTCTTCGGATGGGGATGAAATACAACTTATACAGAATTTTGCCGCATTATACCCTGGAGATCCAGCGGTAATTTCGCCGCTGTACCTTAATGTGTTCCGCCTTGAACAGGGCGAGGCAATTTTTCTTGAAGCAGGAATTCTCCACGCATATTGCTGCGGTTTTGGCATTGAATTGATGGCTAATTCCGACAACATATTAAGGGGAGGGCTTACTAATAAATATATTGATGTTCCTGAACTGATTAATATTTTGGATTTTAATCCATACATTCCAAAAATTATTAANCCGGATACACATTCNGCCTGNTTTAAATATCCTTTTCAATCCGATGAATTTTCCCTAAGGGTAATGCATGGTGTTTCTTCCGCCGNAAAAGCTGAATCTACAGCATATCCCTGCAAGGGTACTTCCGTCTGCATAGTTACCCACGGAGAAGTTTCCATAGGGAACATCATACTNAGGCAAGGAGAATCAGCCTTTATTCCCCCGCCTGCAAGCAAGGACGGTCCTCTCCTGTTAAAAGGAAATTATACCCTGTACATTGCAAGCACACCATAACCCGCTGTTTAAGAAATTATTCAGATTTTTTTCACATACAATGAATTTGTTCGGATAACGTACTTGGCTATTGCCAAGTCATGTTGGTTTTGAACAACTCTAATATTAAATTGAATAATTTTGAGAGGATCAAGCTTAAGAGCCGCTTCCAGAAATTTTTATAAAATTCCTCAAAAAAGTTCATTTACATATTGAGGGAACTTTTAAAAAACTTCAGTTTTTAGAAGCAACTTTAGTTGCCGTTTTCTTACCCTTGATTTTTTCCTGCTTTTATGGTATAATAATTTAAGGTTTTTTTTAACCAAACTAGGAGTTTGTCGGACTTGTGGAATTTTGCAGTAAATAACCGCTGGCTAATAGCCGCAAATTTTCCGATAAACGGGGATCCTTACGGAGTTTGAGTGGTAAAAATCGTGCTTTTGCACGATTTTTTGCATTGAATTGGACAAAGTCCGACAAACTCCTAGTGTTCTGTAATAATTATTATGGAGGACATCAATATGAAAAAATTTGCATTTTTAACAATTATCGGCACGGCGTTTGTTCTGATTTCGGCCATGTTTTTTGCCTCACATATCTCCCAAATAAATTAAAGGAGGCTATTATGAAGTTAATAAAATATTTTGTTGTTTTAATCCTTTGTTTTTTAACTTGGGCTTATGCTGATGAAGCTGTTTTAGAAATAGACATAGGGGATTATGAAAATCAACTGGCTGCATGGAACAGCCGGAATATGCTTGACTACCAACTATTTATACATTTTTCCAGTTTAAGGACAGGGCATAAAAATGAAGAAATCAATGTAAAAGACGGCATCCCTGAAACCCTTTCATCATTGCCCTACTATTGGGCGGTGTCAACCGTTCCTGAAATTTATTCTTTCATTACCGAAGAAGTAAAAAAAATGAAAACTGACATTAAAAGCGGGGAGTATGATTGGCTAAGCTTAACGGTTAAGTATGATACTGAATGCCATTATCCGAAAGAAATAAAAAAGGATGGTTCCTTTAAGGTGGAGCAAGGAATAGGAAAGAGTGTCCGTTTTTCTTATAATATTACTGTTATACCAGCGGAAGCCCCCGCTCTGCTCCACAGCGAACCAACTCTTTGGTAACTTTCGAGAAAGAACATATCGATTCGTTTTTTTTACCACGGAGGACACAGAGGGAAACACGGAGAGCGCATCTACGATGCGACACGGAGGGAAAAAATAAAATATTTATTATTCTTCTCTGTGATTCTCCGTGGTTTATACTCCGTGCCCTCCGTGGT
>WRNF01000192.1 GCA_009776715.1 Treponema sp.
GTTCCGCCTCAGTCAGATAATTTTTAGCGATAGACACATCGCTTTTTACAATACGGCCACTGGGACTGTTTTCCCAATTTGTCAGTCCCATGTATTCTTTGTCAGCATCCGCCCGTTTAAATATCAATTCCGCCGCTGTATTTTGATGGACGGCATAATGCATTTTGTTCTGTACCTTTGCAAAGAAGGTTTGAGTTATAGGGGAATCTTTGTCATAATCCATTGCGGTGGCGTATATATCTGTAATCTTTTGAAAAAAACGCCGCTCAGAAAGCCGAATTTCGCGAATTTCCTCAAGCAGACGCTCAAAATAATCTTCGTCAAGAAAAGCGCCGTTTTCCATGCGTTTTCTGTCAAGGATGTAGCCCCGCAGGGTGTAGTCGCGCAAAACACCGGTTGCCCATTGCCGGAATGCAGTGGCATGTTTTGAGTTGACCCTGTAGCCAACGGCGATAATGGCATCGAGGTTGTAGTGTTTTACCCTATAGTTCTTGCCATCCGAAGCAGTTACCGAGAAATCCTCGGTAACTGAAATTTCGCGTAGCTCTTCATTTTTGAAGATATTCTTCAAATGAAGGGCGATATTGTCAGAGGAAGTATCAAATAAAAGCCCCATATTCTTTTGTGAGAGCCAAACTGTGCCGTTTTCTACACGCACATCCACGCCATCGCCGCTGTTTTGAAGAGAAAATACCAGGAATTCTGCGGTACTGTTGCGAATACGGAGGGTCTTGGGGGATTTTTTCTTACTCATTGGCGGCTCCGTTAATTACCCCATAATTGCTCATAATTCCATTGGCCTAATCATGCTTTCGATAAATGCAATTTCTTCTTTGGTAAGCATCCATGCTGAAATTTTAATTCCTCACCTTTATATGCACCTCACGGAGCTGCTGCTCTGTTACCTCGCAGGGGGCCTCCATGAGCAGGTCCTGGGCATTGCTGTTCATTGGGAAAGCAGTTACTTCGCGGATATTTTCTTCCCCGGCCAGCAGCATAATGATTCGCTCAATGCCCGGGGCCATGCCTGCATGAGGCGGAGAGCCGTAATGGAATGCGTTAAACAAAGCGGGAAATTTTTTTTCGACAACTTCCCTGCTGTAACCTGCAATCTCAAAAGCTTTTACCATAATTTCTGGCTTATGGTTTCGGACAGCACCGGAGGAAAGTTCCACGCCGTTGCACACAATGTCATACTGCCAGGCCAAAATATCGAGCGGGTTTTTTGTTTCTAGCGCTTCCATGCCGCCTTGAGGCATGGAAAAGGGGTTGTGGGTAAATTCATAAGCGCCGGTTTCTTCGCTTTTGCCGTACATGGGAAAGTCTACAATAAAACAAAATTCATAACAGTCCCGGTTGATAAGATTCAGTTGGTTTCCCAGCACAGTGCGAATTTGGCCGGCAAGGCTGTCCACAAGGGCGGGCGCATCGGCTATAAAAAACAAGGTGTCGTTTATTTGAAGGGACAGTTCTTTTTTCAAGAGCGCCTGCTTTTCTTCGGAAAGAAATTTGACAATAGGCCCTTTAAGCGAGCCGTCTGCCAGAACGGAAATGTATCCCAGGCCTTTCATGCCAATTTCCGTGGCAAAGGCTAACATTTTTTCAAAGAATGATTTGGATTGAAGGGCTGCGCCGGGGGCGGCAATGCCGCGGACAGGAATGTTCTTAAACGGCG
Organism: Treponema sp.; assembly: GCA_009776715.1. The sequence continues at coordinate 1,676 of WRNF01000192.1, forward strand.
CAAAATCCGTGTCCGCGAAAAAAGCGGTCATGTCGCGGATTACAAGAGGGTTACGGAGATCCGGTTTGTCGCTTCCGTATTTTAGCATTGCTTGGGCAAAAGGTATGCGGGGGAAAGGCGCGGGAGAGACCGGTTTTGGGCTGAAGGCTTTGAAAACATCGTATAACACAGTTTCCGCCGTGCGCAGCACATCTTCCTGTTCTGCGAATGCCATTTCAAAGTCAAGCTGATAAAATTCGCCAGGCGAACGGTCGGCGCGGGAATCTTCGTCCCGAAAGCAGGGGGCAATTTGAAAATAACGGTCAAAGCCGGAAACCATAAGCAGTTGTTTAAAAATTTGCGGGGCCTGGGGCAGGGCGTAAAATTTTCCCTTGTGCTTGCGGCTGGGAACCAGATAGTCCCGCGCCCCTTCCGGGGAAGAAGATGTTAAAATCGGCGTTTGAAATTCCGTAAAACCCAGCTCTTCCATCTTTGCCCGCAAAAAGCCTATTACCTTTGCCCGTAAAAAAATATTTTTCTGCACAGCGGGGTTGCGAAGGTCAAGGAAACGGTAGCGCAGGCGCACTTCCTCCCGCGTGTTTTTGGACTCGCTTATTTCAAAGGGCAGCGCATTCACCGCCTTGCTCTGCATTACAATTGTTTCACTGTGAACCTCAATTGTTCCGGTGGCAATTTTTGGATTGACCGTTTCCGCATCGCGTTTTTTTACCGTGCCGGAAACAGTTATCACGCTTTCTTTGCTTATTTTTTTTAACACTTCCTCGGTTTCATCGTGCAGGACAATTTGGGTAATCCCGTACTGATCCCGCAGATCAAGAAATGTTACTCCGCCGTGGTCGCGGATTGTATCCACCCAGCCGGACAGCCGGACATTTTGTCCGGCATCTTCGTCACGCAATTTTCCGCAGGTATGCGTCCGGTATTCATTTTTTTTAAGCTCTGTCATTGCAGTTTCTCCTTAAGAATTTTCTTTGCCATATCGGGATTTCCTTTTCCGCCCATTTTTTTCATTATCTGCCCCATTAAAAACCCAAACACTTTTTCCTTGCCGGNCCGGTAGTCCTGTGCAGCGTCAGTGTTTTCAGCTAACACCGATTCAACCGTTTCGATAATAGCCTTGTCGTCGCTTACCATTAAAAGTCCTTTTTCGGCAATATAGGCATTGGGATCAACGTTATGCGTAAATACCGCTTCTACGGTTTCCTTGTACGCAGAGCGGTTAATTTTTCCGCTCAGAACCAGTTCAATAAGGCCGGAAAGTTTAGCGGCATCAAGCGACAGGTTTTCCGGCAGCGTGCCGGTATTGTTCATTAGCCGCATTATCTCGCCGGAAATTAAATGGGCGGCCTCTGCCGGCTGGCCGCTTTGCTGCGAAACAGCNTCAAATAAACCAGAGATATTTCTGTGCACAGTAAGCACCGCNGCTTCGTCTTCGGTAAGCCCCATATCGCGGACATAACGTTCCCTTTTTTGGTGCGCAAGTTCGGGGAGCTGTTCCCGTACATCAGTTAGCCATGCATCATCAATTTCAACGGGCAAAAGATCCGGGTTAGGAAAATAACGGTAATCCTGGGCGTTTTCTTTTGTGCGCATTCCGTAGGACCGGCCTTTTTCATCATCCCAGCGCCGCGTTTCCTGTATAAGCTTTCCGCCGTCTTCAATAACGTCAATATGGCGCGCTGCCTCATATTCTATTGCCCTGGCAATAGCTTTAAATGAATTTAAGTTTTTCATTTCCGTGCGAACGCCCAGTTCATTGCTGCCTGCGGGGCGGACGGACAGGTTGATGTCTGCGCGAATGGAGCCTTCCTGCATTTTGCAGTCGCAAATATCAAGGTATAGCAGAATTTCGCGTAACTTTTCAAGGTAAGCAATAACTTCTGCTGTGCTGCGAAAATCCGGCAGCGACACAATTTCCAACAGCGGCATTGTGGTGCGGTTAAAGTCCATCATTGTTTCGCCTCGTGCATTGTGTACCAGCTTGCCGGCATCTTCTTCCATGTGAATTTGTTTAATGCCGATTTTTGCGCATTTTCCATCGGCTTTAATTTCAATATAACCGTTAGTGCAAATTGGCGCATACAATTGCGTTATTTGAAATGCATTCGGCAGATCGGGATAAAAATAATTTTTGCGGTCAAAGCTGCATTTTTTTGCAATGGTGCAGTTAAGCGCAAGACCTAGCCTCATTGCATATTCCACAACGGAACGGTTTAACATTGGCAGTGTGCCCGGCATCCCCGCACATCCCGGGCAGACATGGGAATTCGGTTTATCGGTGTATGCGGTTGAGCAGGCGCAAAAAATTTTAGATTTTGTTGAAAGTTCTGCGTGAACTTCCAGCCCCATTACGGTTTCCCATTTCATATTACGCCTCCGTTAATTTTTGCATGATGATCAGTGCGGGATTGATAAATGCGGGATATGTTTACCAGCTTTTTTTCCGAGAAAGCTTTGCCGGTAAGCTGAAGGCCAATGGGCAAGCAGCTATTGCTTTGCAGGCAATCCTTGCCTTGCGAGTCTTGCGGACTAAAACTAAAGCCGCAGGGAAGAACTGCGGCGGGAAGGCCGGCAAGGCTGCTCCCTGCATTTAAAATGTCACCCGTGTAAATGCCTGTATGTGCGCCTAATGCATAAGCAGCAGAGGCCGCGGCGGGAGAAAGCAAAACATCAAAGCGATCAAACAATTGATTGTATGCGTTTTTAACCAAAGTGCGAACCTGCATTGCCTTTGTATAATACGCATGGTAATTTTCCGCCGATAGCACAAAAGTGCCAAACATTATTCTGCGTTTAACTTCCATGCCAAAAGCTTCCGAACGCGAGAGCCGGTACACATCAGATAAATTTCTTGCATTTTCGCTGCGATAGCCAAACTTAAGCCCGTCAAAGCGCGCCATGTTGGATGAGGCTTCGGCACAGGCAATGACATACCATGCAGGAAGCATATATTCCGTCAAGGGCATGTCAAACTCTTCCACGACTGCCCCTGCCGCCTCAAACTCTTGCGCCGCTGCAAGGACAGCATTTTTTACATCGGTTGAAATGCCGTCGGTTGAAATGCCGTCGGTTGAAATGCCGTCGGTTGAAATGCCGCCGGACGAAATGCCGCCGGCACTGGCAAAAAAATTCCGCTGCAGCCCAATCCT
>WRNF01000193.1 GCA_009776715.1 Treponema sp.
TAAAAATAATCCGTGTAAATCTGTGTAAATCTGTGCTAATCCGTGTTATATTGAATATTCGGCACAAGTTACCAAAGAGTTTGCTTCGCAGCGAATACCAGTTGCCGGCGGTTAAATACAAAATTTCCGTAATCTGCTGTAACAAATACTGGTTTTTTTTGTTTCTTTCTAGTATAATAGTATCTAAAATACCATAGGGGGAGATTTTTGCCTCGTTTTTTATTTTTTCTCAATGTATGTTTGTTTTCTCCCAATGTTATGTTTGCTGCCCCGGTAAGTTTGTCGCTTGAAAATGTTATTGAACAGGGAATTAAAAGCAGCCTGGAATTAAGGAAAAGCCAGATTGACCTTGCCTCCGCCGAATATTCCGCAAACCGCCTGTGGTCTGAAATTTTTCCTGCAATTTCAGGCACTGTGGGCGCCGGGTACAACAGCAGGCTGTTCTCCGGAGACAGTTTTAAATCAAAAGACAACAGCGGAAACTATAATTTGGGCATTGGCCTCAATTTTAATTTTAATGCGGGCATTCCGTATTCCATGAAGAATATAACGCTGGCATACCAAATACAATTGCTCAATTATGATGATGCCCGGAATCAATTGGAAATACAAATAACCAAAAATTTTTACAACCTGATTGCCGAATACGAAAATATAGCTGTTCTTTCCGACATATTAAATTCGGCGCAACTGCTGTATGAAAGAAACCAGGTGGCATTCAGAAACGGCCTTATCAATCAATTAACCTTACTGCAGAGCAGGCTTGCTGTGGAAAATGCCCGTTTCAGCCTGAGCGTTGCGCGTTCAAACTATACCAACCGGATGGATGAATTTTTAACCCAGCTTGGAATTACCTACAGTCCCGAAACCGTGCTTGAAGGAAAAATTCAGGTGGTAAAACTGGAACTGGATGCCCTGCAATTAATCAGCGAATACCTTCCCCGGCGGCCCGATGTGTTAAGCAAGCGGCAGGAAATTGAACGGCTGGAAAACGCGGAACGGCAAATCACTTTTTCTTCCAGGGCCCCTTCTTTAAATTTATCGGCACAATGGAGAACGACAAATTTTAGCCCCTTTACGGATAATTTAAACGGATCGGCTTCGGTAAGCATTCCCATTGACCCCTGGATTTCCGGAACAAGCAAATATCAATCCATTCGGTTTGCAAGGGAGGCAATAGAAAAAGCGCGCCTTGATTTGCAGGATACCAGGGAGAAAGCGGCTACCTATATCCGCTCGCTTACCGTGAATTTAAAAAATTTATGGGACAGTATTGAAATTGCCCGCTTGGGATTGGAAATTGCAGAATTAAATTATACACTTACTGAACAGGGGTTTAGAAACGGAGCGGTAGATTCATTGAAAGTAGAAGATGCCCGAAACAATCTTCTTGATGCCCGCCAGCGGCTGCTACAGGCCGAGCTTTCCTATCTCCTTATGATTCTGGATATTTCTGTGGCTTTAAATACTAACTGGAAGGAAATGATGCAATTGTGAAAAAGTCAATTATTGTTACTATAATTTTAAGTTTGGCGGCTGCGGCTATGGCTGCGCTTATTGTGTATACATATCTAAAAGAAGATGATCCTGAACAGGAACAGAATGCACAGGGCAGGCAGGGAGGCAGGGGCCGAAGCGCTGCCGTTGTGCAGGTAAAAGAGGTAGAAACCGGGACAATCGAAAACAGCGTGGTAATAAACGGCGATGTGCTTGCGCGGAACCAGGTTTCAATTTTTCCAACAGTGGGGGGAAAACTTGCGGAAGTGCGGAAAGGCATTGGCGACAGGGTCTACATTGGCGATGTTGTTGCAATGGTTGACCCTTCGCGGCCGGGGGAAGTTTTTTCCCACAGCCCGGTAATTTCTACCATTTCCGGCACGGTAATGCAGGCGCCTTTTAGCGTAGGCGATACGGTGTCAACGGCATCTGCCCTGTATGCAGTGGGGGATCTTTCTTCTCTGCGGCTGGAAACCTTTGTTCCCGAACGTTTTGTGTCTTCAATCAGGCTGTCGCTGGGTGCCGTTGTCATGTTTGAATCAATTCCCGGGGAAAGTTTCCTGGCCCAGGTTGACGAGGTTAGCCCTGTGCTTGATCCTGCAAGCCGAACTTTGCGGATTCGGCTTCGTTTTGTTGACAGCCAGGGAAGGCTGCTTATTGATTCCCGGATAAAAGCAGGAATGTTTGCCACCATCAGCCTGGTTACCATGACCAAGAGAGATGTGCCGGTTATTCCGCGGACTTCGGTAATCAATTCTTATGAAAAATGGATAGCGTTTATTGTTGATGAAAATAATACCGCACGCCGGCGGGAACTGGAATTAGGCATTCAAAACGAAGATTTTTTTGAAGTGATTCACGGAATTGAACCGGGGGAAATGATTGTTACCGCAGGGCAGAATTTTCTCTCGGACGGCGATCCTGTGCGCGTGGTGGAGTAAAGAATGAATATAGCCGGTTATTCAGTCAAGCATCCGGTAACTATTGTTATTTTGTATGCGCTTTTCATGGGAATTGCAATAACAATGATTTTTGATCTCGCGGTAGATTTATACCCTTCAACCGCCCGCCCGGTTCTTTCCATTAGGACAAGATACCCGGGTTCCGGCCCTGCCGATGTTGAAAAAAACGTTACCGAACGGCTGGAACGGGCGCTTTCTGCTTCCCGCGGCCTTATCAACATGACAAGCAATTCGCAGTTTGAAACGAGTTTTATCAACCTTGAATTTTCTTACGGCACCGACATGGACAAAGCCGCCAACGACGCGCAGATACTGGTAAACCGCATTGCCAATTCCCTGCCGGACGATGTGGAAACTCCTATTGTCCGGCGTTTTGACATGAGCGCCTTGCCGATTATGCGGCTGGTGGTCCGGGGCAATTATCCGCCGGATCAATTGCGCATTTTTGCCGAAGACGAAATACAGTCAAGCATTGAAAGAATTGAAGGCGTGGCATCGGCAGAGGTTACCGGCGGATCGACTCAGATTGTAAAAATTGCTGTGTCGCTTAACCGTTTGGCCGCTTTTAACATAACCTTAAACGATGTTTCCGCCGCATTAAAAGGGCAGAGCATTCTTTCTTCCGGCGGCAACCTGCGCCGCGGCACCCGTGAATACCAGATAATGACGCAGGAAGAATTGGTCAACATTGAGGAAATAAAGCGCCTTGTGGTAAAAACCGTTAATCTTCCTGTTTCAGGAAGCGTTATGGTGAACCGGTCTCAGATAATCAGGCTGGAAGACATTGCCGATGTAAGCATGGGCTACAATGACAATGCAGCGCGGGTATATATAAACGGGCAGAACGGCGTGTACCTGCAGATAACCAGTGAAAGCGGCAGCAACCAGGTGCAGGTATCCGACAGAGTGCAGGCAGCGCTGGAAGAAATTAACGAGTCGCTTCCCCAGGGAATTACGCTTGAAATTCTTCAGGATAATACCACCATGATACGGGCTACTTTGGCTCAGGTCTATTCCAATGTATGGCAGGGCGCTTTGCTTGCAATGATGATCCTGTTTTTTTTCCTAAGAAATATTAGAGGAACTTTGATAATAGGGCTTTCGGTTCCTATTTCCATAATGCTCACCCTTATGTTCATGTCGATTTTCGGATTTACCCTGAACCTTTTAACCATGACCGGCCTGATAATGGGCATGGGAATGACAATGGACAGTTCCATCGTCATACTGGAAAATATTCACACTTACCGTGAACGGGGCGCAAAAGCCGCCATTGCGGCCATTTTGGGAAGCCGCGAAATGCTGCGGGCAATTATCGCATCGGCGGCGACCACTCTTTGCGTTTTTATCCCGCTTATCATGTATAAAAACGATCTTCAGGAAATGGGGCAGCTTTTTAACGATTTAATCTTTACGGTGGTTATTTCGCTGAGCGTTTCTTTGCTGGTTGCAGTTACCCTGGTTCCCAGCCTCTGCGGATCAATCCTAAAGCTCAAAACCCGCAGGCANAAACCGCTTAAAACCCGGCTGCTTCGCATCATTGACAACGCAATAGAATGGTTTTTAAAAGGCATTGAACGTGTATACCGCATTGCGCTGGATTACTGTCTTTCGCACCGGCTGTTAGTGGTTTCGCTGGTTATCCTATTCCTTGTTTTTTCCCTAATGCAGTTCGGCTCAATTGGCTTGAACATGTACACCCGCATTCGCACCGACGATAACCTTAATATTAATGTAGCTATGCCGCAGGGAACAGCCATTGATGTTACCGGGGATATGCTGTTCAGGCTGGAAGAAATTGTAAAAGAACAAGTGGAAGGATACCGAAGCCTTGTGCTCACCGCCAGGCGCAGCGGCACAAACCAGGGTGTTTTACAAATACTCCTTCCCGAACCGGCGCTGCAAATTGACACCCCCGACAGCATTATCGCCAAACTTACCCCCATTACCGATGAAATACCAGGCGTGCGTTTTACTTACAGGGCAGGACGCGGAATGGGTACCACTTCTGCAATTGAAATTGCGGTAAGTTCCCGTAACTATAATGCAATAATAGACACTGCCGAAGAAATTCTGCATATCATTATGCGCTATTTGCCTGAAATTGAAAACCCTACGATTAACACTGAAGAGGGCGCCCCGCAACTGCAAATAGAAATTGACCGTGACCGTGCCGCAAGTTTCGGCCTCTCCCTTGCCTCCATTGCATCGGAGATACGCACTGCTTTTGACGGAAATGTTGCAACTACCATGAATCTCGGGGAGCGGATTGTTGATGTGCAGGTACAGTTACGGGATGAAGACCGCAGCGGCCTGCCAAACCTGGATGCAATTTTTGTAATGAGCCGCAGCGG
>WRNF01000194.1 GCA_009776715.1 Treponema sp.
AATTATTATACGTCGCCGCTAAAGCGGCTTGTACTACCGTGAAAATCCGTGGCTATTGATTATATGCCTTAGCGAGAGGCCCAAATGAAGTTATAGGTAAGCCCCCGCACAGCATTCGCTGTGAACCAACCATGAGGTAACTTTTATGAAATTAAAGAAAAGCCCACGGATTAGCACAGATTTTCCACGGATTTACACTGATTAATCAGAATTAATTAAGAATCCGTGGAAATCCGTAAAATCCGTGAAAATCCGTGGCTATTGATTATATGCCTTAGCGAGAGGCCCAAATGAAGTTAGAGGTAAGCGCAGGACAATTTCAAAAGATTCAGTTATAACTGTATAACTACTTGAATATTGGAAATTCATCAGTTATAACTGTATAACTACTTGAAAATCGGGAATTCATAAGTTATAATTAACAGTATGATTAATCGAAATTTATATATAGAAAAAATTCGGGGGTTTATGAACCAGCCGGAACTGGTAAAAATTATCACAGGAATTCGCAGAAGCGGAAAATCTGTTATGCTTGAATTAATTCAGGCGGAATTGCTTGCGAACGGCATCCCTAAAAACAGAATATTAAGCTACAACTTTGAAGACATGGATATACAAAATTTAAAAGACCCTCTCATCTTACACAAACATTTAAAAACAAAAATTAATGCCATAAAAGGCCGTGCCTATCTTTTTCTGGATGAATTGCAGGAGGTACATAATTGGGAAGCTTGCATTAACTCTCTGCGGGTTAAAACAGATACCGATATTTATATAACCGGTTCCAATGCAAAAATGCTTGCCGGAGAATATGCAACGCTGTTAGCCGGAAGGTATATCGAGATTAGAATATTCCCTTTTTCATTCATGGAATTTTGCACAGCAATCCGGGGGAAAAAACCAAGGCTTTCATACAGGGAATTATTTATGTTATACCTTAAACAAGGAGGCATGCCTTTTATCTCAAACATGGGGCTAAATGAATCCGATGTAAAGCAATATCTGCGGGATATTTATGCTTCTGTTGTAATTAAAGACATCATGAAAAGAAACTTTTTCCGCGATGTGGATTTGCTGGAAAGAATAATCATCTATGTAATGGCAAATATTGGAAAAACTTTTTCGGCAACAAGTATCTCCAAATTCTTTAAAAGCGAAAAACGAATAATAGCCCCCGAAACTATATTAAACTATTTAAGAGCCTGCGAAGAAGCTTATCTGTTTGTTAAAATTAAACGTTTCGACATACCGGGGAAACAAATGTTGAAAATAAATGAAAAATATTATGCCGCAGACCATGGGTTTCGTGAAGCAGTCCATGGGTATAACGAAAGGGACATTGAGCTGATGATGGAAAACATGGTCTGCATGGAACTTTTACGGCGGGGTTATACTGTCAACATTGGGCGCATAGGCGGCAGGGAAATAGACTTTATAGGAAAACGCGCCGAAGAATGTGTCTATATACAGGTTTGCTATCTGCTTGCCAGTAAGGAAACCATAGAAAGAGAATTTGGGGCATATTACCATATTAACGATAATTTCCCAAAATATGTTGTGTCAATGGATGAATTAAATTTAAGCCGAGACGGCATTCATCATAAAAACATCCGCAATTTTTTAATTGACGATTCCTGGTAAAGCCTTCAAACAACAACCTCGATCCCTAATTTTTTGGGGATCAGGGATCGGGGATCGAGGATCAGAGCCGTTGTTTGTTATCTCTGAGCGGGAGCGCTGCTTTACGCTCGCTAACAGCACCCCTGTCTTCAGTAAGACCCAGCACCTAAGCGCTGCTTAAGTGCTGGGCTCCCCTTCATTGTCCCTGATCCCTGCTGCCTTCACATAACAAACAACACCACAGTCATTCGCAAAGCTTTCAAACAACAACCCCGATCCCTGATCCCTGATCCCCGATCCCTGATCATTGCTCCNTGCTATTTGCCNCGGCCCACATTCCCTGTACCCAATTCCCCATTCATGTTACAATGCAGGCAATGGAAGCGGACATCAAAAAATACTACGNCGCTGTCTGCCAGGCGTATTCGCTGGGCAATGTGGAAACATCGTACAATGCGCCGATAATCGGCCTGTTAAAAGCCGCAGGCTGCCAGCCGCAGGACATGTCCGGCAGCAGAAAAGGCAAAGCGGGCGAAAACACCGACATAGAACTGTGGCGCTCAGGTGATGACCTGGATACAACTCCTGCTTTTGCCGCTGTAGAAGTAAAAAGAATAGGCGGTATAGATGCGCGCGCAAAAGAGCAGGTTAAAAAAGCCGCTGGGCTGTACGGTAATGCCATTTTAACCGACAATGCGCGCTGGGAGTTTTGGCATAAAGGCGCAGAAAAATGTTACACGGTTATACCGCTGATCGAGCGTGCTGACAGCAACCTTTCTTTAAAACGCGAAAACATCGAACTGTTTGCCAGTCTGTTGCAGGACTTTTTGTTACGTGACCCGGCACAGATAAGCTCAAGCAAAGAGCTGGCTGTGTACATGGCAAAACATGCGCAGACTATCCGCAGCGTCATAAAGGGGGTGTTAAAAGACGATAGCACGGGGCAGCCCTTGCTGGACGAGCGGCAAAAGACCCTGCCCATGTTTGCAGAGCTGTACGGGCTGTATGTCAAAATAAAAGAAGACCTTCGCTCGCAACTGAGTGCCCGCGACTTTGCAGACATGTACGCGCAGACAATAGTGTACGGCTTATTTATTGCACGGTACAACGACAAGGCGCAGGGAAAATTTGACAAGTACGAGGCAATAGGAAAACTGCAAAAAGAGTCTGCCCTGCTTAACCGGTTTTTTACCCACATTGCAAGCACGGGAAACCTGCACCCCACGCTGGATGCCGTTATCGGCAAATTGTGCGATCTGTATGCAATCTGCGATATAAGCGCTCTTTTGGATAACGATGCAAGAGCAGACACCATTGTACATTTTTACGAAAGCTTTTTAGCGCACTACGACCCTGTGCAAAGAAAAGAACGCGGCGTATTTTACACCCCCCATCCTGTAGTGCGTTTTTTGATTTCTATAGCGGATGAATTTTTAACAAAAGATTTTGGCATAGAAGGCGGCATTTCCTGTAACGAGCGGTTGCACATAACAGTCCCCACAGAACGGCAAACCAAAGGCAAAAAAGTGCAAGATACAAAAGAAATAAGCATCCCGCGAGTTGCAGTTCTTGACCCCGCGTGCGGCACGGGCACCTTTCACGCCCAGATAATTAAGTACATAAAAGAAAAATACTTTTCCGGTGCGCGACAGGCCTTTTACAACGATTACATACAAAGTGAAACCGGTCTGTTATCGCGGCTTATCGGCTTTGAAATAATGATGACCAGTTATGCGGTGGCGCATTTGAACATACGGCGCGCCGTTGCAGAAACGCTGGGGCAGCAGCCAGAGACCAACACACCCGCTAGTGTTTACTTGACCAACACCCTTTCGGCGCCTCTTTCGGAATTGGAAAAAAACGAGCAACTGGGGCTGTTTGATTTTTCTGCGGCGATAAGCGAAGAGGCGTACCAGGCGGACACATGGAAAGCCCGCCGCCCGGTCAAGGTGATAATAGGCAACCCGCCCTATCTTGCCGCTTCTACCATGCCCTACGATATTTCCGCGTACAAGTTGGAAACTGACGGCGTAACAAAATTGCAGGAGCGAAAACATTGGCTTAATGATGATTATGTAAAGTTCTTCCGTTTTGCCGAGCAGGTTATCAACCGGAATAACGAAGGGATTTTGGCTTATGTTTCCAATAACGGGTATTTAGACAATCCGACATTCAGGGGAATGAGGGCAAGCCTGATGCGGACATTCGACAAGATATATATTGTAAACCTGCACGGCAGTGCGGTTAAGCAAGAAAAAACACCAGACGGCGGCAAGGATGAAAATATTTTTGCCATAATGCAAGGCGTATCACTTTTTGTTGGTGTTAAAACCACTCAAAACAAAGAATGGGCAAAGGTGTATTATGCCGATGTGTGGGGCCCCCGGGAAGAAAAATTTGCACAGCTTGAAAACGGAGCCGTTGAATATACCGAATTGCAGCTTGATACAAAGATGGCGTATTTTATGCCCATTGGCGGCAAAGAAAAAGAAGAGTACGAAAAAGGCGTAAGTCTTGCAGAACTTTTTCCTGTGAATGTAACTGGTATCGTTTCTGGCAGGGATGAAAGTGCAATTACAAATACACGGGAAGAATTGGCACGCCGCATAGACATAGTAAAAAATGCGACAGATGAAAAGCCTATACTTGAAATTTTCAAAAAGTTTGCCAGAGGACAATCCGCCAAGAAAATACAAGATGATGTTTTATCGGGTGGTATTATTACACAAATAGCGTACCGTCCTTTTGATAATCGCTGGACATATTATTCCGGCAATTCCTGCGGTTGGATTTTTTGGCCGCGGGAAAAAAATACAATGGGGCATTTATTACAAGAGCCGACAACTCCAATAGGACAGAATATTGGGTTTTGCTATACTCGCTCTGACAAATCTTTAAATGATTGGGCAATGGTTTTTGTAACTGATACAATTACCGAAAGCTGCATTTTAACAACACAGACATCAGGGATTGCTTACATCGCCCCGCTGTACCTAAGCCATGACGGCGAATGGATGCCGAACCTCAACGCCGCCCAACTGCGTAAGCTCACCCAAAACCTCAGTGAGCAGCCTTCGCCGATAGCAGTATTTGACTACTGTTACGGCGTATTGTACGACCCCGTCTACCGCGAAACATACGGCGAATATCTGAAAAGGGATTTCCCGCGCGTGCCGCAGCCGGCAAAC
>WRNF01000195.1 GCA_009776715.1 Treponema sp.
CACCTATGGTGCCAGATGCCGTTTTCGCAGATTTTTTGCCATTGTATGATGAAAAGAAAAAAACGTAAAAAAAAGACGATGCGCCTGGACGTTTGTTTGCGCACCGTCTGCTGTTTTCGGAGGATTCCCTCCCTATGTTTATAGTATCGGCAATAATTATTTTGACTTTAGAAAAATATTGAAAAATATTTTGAAATACCATAAAATTATTAGTTATGAGACTGAGTTTAAAAAAAAGACCATTATTCGTTATTTTAATTCATATAATAGTTGTATCCTGCGTTAGCTCAGTAAAATTCGAAGTAAAGCACTTACCTTTAGTTGATCTGCGCAATGTATACAGCATAACTGTTATTCCGTTTGAATGGAGTGCCATACCTGAACGCCAGTATCTTTCAATGCAGGTAACAGATGCGTTAATTAACGGCCTTAAAAAAGGCAGGCTTGATTTTGCCGATCCGTATGCATTGCAGGATATTTATAGCTTTAATTACAGAAAATATGCCGATGTGTATATTACTGGCAGGATCCTCAGTGCTTATTCATATAGACATAGAGAAACAATAGAAACAATAGACATACACTCAAATGAACCAATAAAGGAAAATTATATTACCAGAACTTCGACAGTTGAAATAGAATATGCTTATTATCGTTCAAATGATAATAAAGAACTGGGGTCTTTCAAGAAAATTGCAAATGCTTATGATTATATTAAATATACTATACACCCTCGTTATAATACAAACAGAAATACCGGAAGATATACAAATTATCCTTCTTCAGATAGACGGCAAGCAGGCGGTAGAAGAGGAAACCGAAGAGTGCCAATTGATAGTTTTCCGTATAGAGAATCATGGGAGGAAAAACTTTCAGAAACGGCAATAACAAATTTTTCAAATTCAATGGCAGATGAAATTAGTCCCTGGACTACAGAAGAAAAAAGGATCATAAAAAAAGCCGCAAAAGATGATCCGCTTGCAAAAAAAGCCAGAAAATTTATTGCATTGAATCAATATGAACAAGCCCTTGAATTATATCAAAAGTTATATACGCAAAACAAAAATATTTTCTATGGATATAATGCTGCAATACTTGCGGCTAACAGGCAGTACTCAGCTTCCCACGTTTTATTGGAAAAAATATGTAATGAGCTGATTATGTCAGGTAATAGGGTTCCTGCTTTTGTTGAAAAGGAAATGAGAAAAATGGCGGAATTTGCCGATGAAAATAAAATATTGCAGGAATATTATGCAGAAAAACCTGCAATGGCAATTAATGGAATAAGACGCGCTGCTATTTTGGTTGAAGATGATCCATGGCCTGTAAGCAACAGCATTACAGGCAGCGGTGTTAGAGATAACGGCATTATCTCTAATGGCGGATTAACTGGAACGGTAAATTTGTACCCTGCCTCTGTGTTTGCTTTATCTGCAGCTATTTCCTCTAATGACGATGATTCAATTTTTGCAAAAATTGTTGCCTCTGATTATACGCATAACGGGCAATGGTCAATACGGCTTCCCGACACAGCTCCCAAAACATTATGGTTTTTGGTAACGGATGGTTATCAAAATTCTTATATTACCAAAACTGCCTTGGTCATAAATGACCTTGTTATAAATGACCTTATTATAAAGGATATGAGCATGAATGACCTTGGCATAAGCGGCATGATAACCCTGGATATAAATGCAATGGAAAATCTGCCGGAAACAGTTCCTTAGAAATTGCTGTTTCCATAGCATAGAGGAATTCAAAGTTTGGAAATTAACTCACTAAGAAGCATAGGAGTTTGCAGAAAAAGGTCTCACACAAACTCTTGTGTCTCCGTGTGATGAATATTTGGGAAAAATTACCAAAAAAGATGACCTGCAGCGAATACAGCGGGAAGTTTCATTCCTAAATTTCAATGCGGCCTCTTGCAAAATATCAAATTTTCGTTTATATTAGTATTATTCGGTTTAATCTTTTTAAATTTGGAGGAAAAAATGAAAGTAACGCATATAATTTTGGTTATTCTTGGAATAATATCGGTAATTCTGCTTACCAGTTGTGAAAAAAAGCCTGATTCTTCAATTTCTGAAGACGGAAAAATCTCCATGCGCTTATTGACTGACGCAACCGGGGTTGACGATAAATCATTTAATGCAGCAGCATGGCGCGGCGTTTTGCAGTATTATGGGGATACATGGGATAATCAGGCAAACCGGGGAAAAGCCTACGATGTGATTACCGCTGAATCTGAAGATATGTATATACCGAACCTGATGCTGGCTACCGATGCAGGCTACGATCTTATAGCGGTAACCGGTTTTACCTGGGAAAACGCCCTAATGCAGGTTGCCAAAGAAAACCCTTCGCAAAAATACATGATAGTAGACATTACCGGCGGCTTTTCGCCTAACGTAATGCAGGCGGCATATTCGGAACATGAAGGATCTTATCTGGCAGGCGCCGCGGCTGCATTAAAAGCCAAAGAAGACAATATTGCCAATCCGCGGTTTGGGTTTATTGGAGGGATGAAAGGCGCCGTCATTACCAAATTTGAAATCGGCTATGTGCAGGGCATTCTTTCGGTCCTTCCCGATGCCTATGTCGAAGATTATTATGTAGACAGTTGGGGCGATGCGGCGAAAGCAAAAACCAGGGCAAAAAGCTGGTACGATTCCGGCATATATGCGATTTTTTCTGCGGCAGGAAGCAGCGGCAACGGAACCATTGCCCAGGCGAAAGAATACCGTGAAGCTGGAATGAATGTCTGGGCGATTGGGGTAGACTCCGATCAATATGAAGACGGTTTATACAACGACACCGATTCAGCCGTGCTTACTACAATGTTAAAATTAGTAGAGAACAGCATGACATATGCTTTGAAATCTGTTGAAGACGGAAGTTTCAAAGGAGAAAAGATTATTTTTGATCTTGCCGGCGGCGGCGTTGGGTACTCTGCAGCAAATAAGGATCTTAGCGAAAATATAATATCGGAACTTGAAGAAATTAAAGAAAAAATTATTAGCGGTGAAATTATAGTCGCTGCAACTTATGCAGACGCAAAACTGCTACCTGGTTTTCCCCAGCACCTGAACGCGGCAGATGATTAGAGGTTAGTGTATGGGGATAAGCCCTGCTCCCCTTGAGCCTGTGTTTGCAGTCGAGATGCTGGAGATAAGCAAGGCATTCCCTGGAGTGTTAGCCAATGACCGGATAAGCCTGCAAATTGAAAAAGGCCGGATACACGCTATTCTAGGAGAAAACGGTGCAGGCAAATCAACGCTTATATCTATCCTTTTCGGCTTGCATCAGCCTGATTCGGGCAGAATAAAAATCATGGGGAAAGAGGCCGTAATCCGCAGCCCGCTGGATGCTTCCGCCCTGGGAATCGGCATGGTGCACCAGCATTTTAAACTGGTGCGCAATTTTACGGTAACCGAAAATATTATTCTGGGATCAGAGCCGCGCGGGCGTATGGGAAATATTAACCTTGCCCTGGCGGAAAAACAGGTGAGGACACTTTCTGAAAAATTCGGCCTTAATGTAGACCCCCTGGCCTTAATTGAAAATATTCCGGTAGGAATGCAGCAGAAGACAGAAATACTGAAAATTCTGTACCGTAACGCTGAAATTTTAATTTTTGATGAACCGACCGCTGTTTTAACCCCGCATGAAACTGAAGAATTATTGTCAATTTTTCGCGCATTTAAATCTCAGGGAAAGACTATCATCTTTATTACTCACAAGCTGCGTGAAATAAAAGCCATTGCCGATAAATGCACGGTACTCAGAAACGGAAAAAACATGGGAACATACAATGCTGCACAAGTGAGCGAAGAAGAACTGGCAATAAAAATGATAGGCAGGCCGCTTTCGTTTAACAGATCGAAAAAAACTGCCATTCACAGCAATCCTGAGGCAGTACTCGTTCTGGAAAACCTTACGGTGCATGACACAGCGGGAAGGCCGGCAGTGAAGGGCCTGTCGCTNAANGTCCATTCCGGCGAAATTACCGGCATTGCCGGNACCGATGGCAACGGGCAGTCCGAACTGGCAATGGCAATTGCAGGGCTTTTGCCGGTTAAGTCGGGCAGAATACTGCTCGGNAACCGCGATATAACCCGCAGCAGCATTCAAGAACGCATTAAATGCGGATTGNGCTTTGTGCCGGAAGACCGTTTAAAACACGGCTTAATTCCCGGTTTCGGAATTGATGAAAATTTAATTTTAAAGAAATTCCGCCAAAAGCCTTTTTCGGATTATGGTTTTTTGCGTTTTGCTTCAATTTCCCGTTATGCCAAAAAATTGATAGAGTTATTTGACATACGGGCAGGAAATAAAACCTCGGCGCCGGCTGCGTCCCTGTCCGGCGGCAATCAGCAAAAAATGCTTATTGCCCGCGAAATAGACATTTCCCCGCGTTTGCTGCTTGTTTCGCAGCCTTCACGGGGGCTTGACGTTGGCGCAGTTGAATACATTCACCGCATGCTTCTGAAAGAACGGGACAAAGGCTGCGCTGTGCTTCTGCTTTCTTTTGATTTAGACGAAATATTACACTTATGCGGCAGGGCAGCCGTAATATCAAAAGGCGTAATTTCCGGAGAAATGCATGACTGAAAAATTAAACAGCCGCCCTTATGTTTCTTTGCTGGCTGTAACCGGGGCTTTTCTTACAGCAACATTGCTGCTTCTTGCAATAGGGCGCAATCCCGCAGGAATGTACGAGGCAATTGTGCAGGCAATTTCCGGGCTGCACAAAAACCGAAACAATGAATGGGTGTTTAACTTACGG
>WRNF01000196.1 GCA_009776715.1 Treponema sp.
AGACGCAGAGTTTTTGTTCGAAAACTTAATTTAAAACAACACAAAATAGTACAAATTTCTCAAATTTTAAGAAAAAAATACCGAACAATAGCTTTGCGTCTCTGCGATCTCTGCGCCTCTACGTGATTATTTTCTAATACTTTTCTCTTAACTTGTTGACATTGGGTAAATAACCGCCGGCTAATAGCCGCAATATTCTCCGATAAACGAGGCTCCTTACGGAGTTTGCAGAGTAAAAAATGCTCAAAAACGTTGTTTCTTCGCATTTTTTTTCATTGGAAAGGGCAAAGCCCGACAAACTCCTAGCCGACTGATCCCAGAGCCGCCGAATAGGCGGCGTAGCTTTAATCGTTTGTTATATGCCGTTTGTCCCCTATACATCAATATTAAAAAACAAATTTACATTATTGTTTTTCAAACATTAATGAATTATTATTATTATCAACAATTGTCAAAAAATTACCTGCTAAAGTTCCAGTACCAGTAAATGGTTTCCCAGCACCATCTTCCCTGCCAGCCATAGATACTGTATTGCCTGATACAGAATATGATCCTTCAATAGTATCTTCACCAACAGATATAGTAAAATTTGGGCTATTAAAAGTTAGCACAGCTTCCATTCCATCCTCAGTAGCGCTCCATGTTGTCCTGTTGACTGGATCATTGTTGCATGCAACAAAAAATAATCCTATTAACATTACAGAGAAAATTATCAAAAACCTTTTTACTAAATACTTCATTAAAAACTCCTTAATCGTTATTTATCTTTTTTTAGTTTCTCAAGAAACTTTTATATTATGGGTGAAAACCATGATTTATGATAACATAACTTAATCTTTTGTCAATACCTATTTAAAGTATTTTCTGGGCAAAGGGCATATAACTTACAAATATCCGCATGAAGCAAAGCTTTGAAAATACAACAACAGTGCGCTGGCCATTAATGCATGGCAAAAGGGCGCTTTACCCATGTTTCTGAAAACAAAATCTATGTCTGCAAGTTCTACCCGGACAAATTCATCGGGGTCCAGGGCTTGGCTGCCGGTGTCTGCAAGGTCCTCTGCAAGGAAAAAATGCACTTTATTTGACATAATTGCCGGATTGGGGCTAAATTCTCCTATTTTTTTAATTTTTCCGGCTTTATACGCTGTTTCTTCCAATAATTCACGGGCAGCGGCATCAGCAGGGTCTTCTCCCGGCTCAAAAACACCGCCTGGAAATTCAAGGCTTAATTCCTGCGCCCCATGCCTCCATTGATTTACCATGACAAATTTTTTCTCTTGGCCTTTTTCTAATACAGGCACAACAATAGCCCAATCTGAAGATTCAATTATTGTGAATTTTTGCAATTTATTTTTTGGACTTAGGCTTTGGTTTTCACAAACAGTAAACAGCCCCCTCTCTAATATTTTTTCCCTGCTCACTTCTTTCCATGAAAGCATATCTTTGTTCATGCCGTTCCTTTTAAAAGCCCCGCAGGTACATTCCGGGGACTTTTACGCATTAATTCATCGTTATAAATACAATGCGTTATTCGGCTGCTGCTGCGGAAGCAACTGGAACGCTTTTTTTACCGTGTTTAATTGCTGCCCTGCATGGTTTACAGACCTTAACTTTTTGGCCTTCAGATTCCTGTTCATACAAGAGCTTAATGCCGGTTGCCCCGCAAACAGGACAAGTCCCTCTGCCGCAAGCGTACAGATCTTTAATGCCTTTTCCTCTATGTGCCTTTGACATCTTCTATTTTCCCCTTACTCTGCTTTTTTGAATTTCTGTTTTTTTGAGTTATCGTCAGAAGATTTTTTTTCTTTCTTCTCTTTCTTTTTGGCGTTCTTTATCTTTGCTTTTTTGTCACTGCCCAGAATGTCAAGTTTATAATCTACCAATTCAAGAATGACCATCTGTGCGGCATCGTTTTGTCTTAACCCAAGTTTAAGAATTCGGGTATACCCGCCGTTTCTCTCTTTCATCCTTGGTGCAATATCGGTAAAGAGCTTTGCTACTATGGCCTCATCGTATAAGCGGCCGGAAACAATTCTGCGGTTATGCACGGAATCGTTTTTTGCACGGGTAATCATTTTTTCTGCGGTGCGGCGGATTTCAAGGGCCTTTGCCTTTGTTGTATTAATCCGTTCATGCCTGAACAAACTAGTTACCATATTGCGGTGCAGCGCCTTACGGTGAGCCGCCATTCGCGACAGCGGGTTAAATCCCTTCCTGTGATTCATCTTCCTCTTCCTTCTGGGGCATAACCTTTATCATGTTTTTTAAGGCATTCAAATCAGAAATCCCCAAACCAAGTCCCCATTCTTTTAATTTTTCCTTAATTTCCTGGAGTGATTTTTTGCCAAAATTCCTTGTCTTGGCAATATCGTCTTCCGATTTTCGGGTAAGCTCCCCAATTGTTTTAATTTCTGCGTTTTTTAAACAATTTGAAGATCGTACCGAAAGCTCCAGTTCTTCAACAGGAGTATTAAGAATTGCCTTAATTCGTTCATTGTCTTCATCATTGTCGTCATCAAAACCAAGATTGTTTTCATCAAAATTGATAAAAACAGAAAAATGTTCTTTAATAATTTTTGCCGCTTCCCCTAGGGCATCATCGGGCCTAACGGTACCGTCTGTCCATATCTCAATTACCAATTTGTCATAATCGTTACGCTGCCCAACACGGCAAGGCTCAATGGAAAATTTTACTTTTTTTATCGGCGTAAAAATTGCATCCAGTGGGATTGTCCCTATTACTTCAATGTAACGTTCATTTACATCGGAAGGAACATAGCCTCTGCCTAAGTCAATATTTACTTCCAAATCTAATTTTGAATTATCAACCAAGGTCATAATGTGATGGCCGGGATTAAGCACTTCAACCTGCCCTAAGCGGTTAAAATCATCGCTTAATATTACCGATTTTCCGGAAAATTCATACAGGATTGTGTCTTGTTCAATCTCATCCGGCAGCCTTAAACGCAGTTTTTTAAGGTTGTTAATAACTTCAATGGTATCTTCTACAATGTTTGGTATTATATCAAATTCACTGGATATAAAATGCGGATTCCCTTCTGCATCATATGAGCTTATCTTTATGGCAGTAATTGCATATCCCTGAATTGAAGATAAAAGCACCCTGCGAAGAGTATTGCCAATAGTTGTGCCATACCCAGGTTCAAAGGGGCTTGCAGAAAATTTGCCATAATTTGAACTAACTTCATTGGATTCAAAAATAATGTTTTTTGGACGTTTAAATCCTTTTATCAGGTTCTTACGGGCCATTTTGACTCCTATTATTTGGAATAGTATTCAATAATCATTTGTTCTTTGATATCACTAAGATCGGTAATATCACTGCGCTGAGGCACTGCAAGAAANTTTCCTTGCATAATGTCAGGATCAACTGAAAGCCAGGGCATAACTCCGGATTTGCCGTATTCTTTTAAGGCATCCTTGAGTAATGTCATTCCACGGCTCTTTTCGTTAATGCTTATCTCATCATTGGCTTTTACCAGGTAAGAAGGAATATTAATTTTCTTGCCGTTTACCAGCACATGCCCATGAGACACAATTTGCCTTGCCTGGCTCCGGGATGCGGCAAAACGCATCCGGTACACCACATTATCCAGGCGCCTTTCCAGCAGCATGAATAAATTTTCGCCGGTAATTCCATGCAATCGCACTGCCCGCTGAAAAAACAGGCTGAACTGCTTTTCCTGCATTCCATAAATTTTTTTCAGTTTTTGCTTTTCCCTCAGTTGCACCCCATAATCCGAACGTTTTCCAGGCCTTGCTTTTGGATCTTTGCCGGGAGCAGGACGTTTTCTGTTAATTGCGCATTTATCGCTTTTACACCGTTCGCCTTTCAGCATTAATTTCTTATGTTCTGCCCTGCACAGCCTGCAAACTGGACCGGTATATCTTCCCATATATAACTCCTGTTTTTACCTTAAATGCGGCGTGTTTTTCTTGGCCTGCAGCCATTATGCGGTATGGGAGTAACATCGCTAATGGATCTTACTTTTATGCCCATAACTCCAAATTGCCTGATAGCCGATTCCCTGCCAATTCCAGGCCCTTTAACATATATATGCACTTCCCTTAAACCTGCCTGCTTAGCTTTTACAGCAGCGGCTTCGGTAACAACTTGGGCTGCAAAAGGGGTGGATTTTTTTGCCCCCCTGAACTGGAGCTGCCCAGAACTTGCCCAGGATACTGTATTTCCCATTAAATCAGTAATGGTAACAATGGTATTGTTAAAGGTAGCCTGAATAAAAGCTTTCCCTTCATATACTGATTTTTTTTCTTTCTTCTTGGTAACTTTTTTTGTTTTCTTGTTTCCAGCCACTCAGTCCTCCTGACTAATTCAAATGCTTTGAAGCCATTTCTTATGCCGGCAGGCGGCATTTAAGCAATAACCTCATTTTATTTTTTCTTTCCGGCAACCGTTTTCTTTTTACCTTTACGGGTTCTTGCATTGGTCCTTGTGCGCTGCCCGCGCAAGGGCAGCCCTTTGCGGTGCCTAAGCCCGCGGTAACACCCAATATCCATCAGCCTTTTAATATTAAGCGCTACTTCGGTGCGAAGACGCCCTTCTACCTTATAATCGCTTTCAATAATTAACCGCAGCTCATTTAACTCTTCCTGAGATAAATCATTTATTTTGCGCATAGGGTCCATTTTTGCTTTAGTGCAAATTTCATTAGCACTGGATCTGCCAATGCCAAAAATATAAGTAAGAGCTATATTTAGATGTTTATTTGGAAGGTCAACTCCCACAA
>WRNF01000197.1 GCA_009776715.1 Treponema sp.
ATTTTAGTGGTCAAAAACCACTAAAATCTCCGATTTTGGGGCTCCTTACGGAGTTTGCAGAGTAAAAAATGCTCAAAAACGGTGTTTTTTCGCATTTTTTTTCATTAGAAAGGACAAAGTCCGACAAACTCCTAGGACTGAAACCAAGAATAATCATCGAGTTTATACAGAATTTAAAAATAAAATAAAAAATCCGTGGAAATCCGTAAAATCCGTGAAAATCAAGAGGGGAACCTTCGCCTGAACCACTTGCAGTGGTCAGGCTCGGTTGAGGTACCGTGGCTATTGATTATATGCCTTAGCGAGAGGCCAAATGAAGTTACAAACAAGAAGTAAATAAATTCATACACAAAAAGAATTGCTGTAAGGTACCCGCATTTCAGTTAATTTTAAAAGTAACCGGGTAACGGTAGCGCGCCGAGACCGCTTCTCCGTTAGCCATTGCCGGCTGGCCTTTTTTTCCGGTGAAGGCCCTGACCGCGGCTTCGGCAAAGCCTCTGTCCTGCGGGTTTTCCTGAAGCACAATTACCTGCTGCACCATGCCGTTTTTGTCAACAAATAATTCCAGTATGACCCTGCCTTCAATGCCGGAACGCTGGGCTATGGGCGGATACACAATCGACGACCTTATCTCCCTTTCGTCAAATACCGGCGGATTGGAAACTAAATGAATGGGAAGATAATCATCCCATGTTGGGGTTCCGGTATAAGGCTCAGTAAGGGTTCCTGGGGCGACTATTATTTGATCCGGCACAGTGTCCGTCTCTATCATTATTTCGGCAATTGATTCAACCGCTGTTTGTTCTTCAATCTTTGCCGGCGGCGGAGGAGGCGGCGGAGGCGGCTCGGGGATAAATTCAGAAAAGTCAGTGAGCTTCATTACTCGGGCATTTTCTGTTATTTCTACGGGGACTGTAGCAATATTAATTGCAAAGAAAAGCAGAAGAATAATATGAATTGTGCCTACGGAAACAAATAAAAGCAGGCGCAGAAGGTTTTCACTTTTCATTTTTAACCACAAAACTAACTGTACGGTACTGAAGGATTTGCAGCACCTCCAAAACTGAATTTATTTTTTCATAAGAAGTATTCCGGTCGGCTATAATGTGTACCTGCGTGTCCGGCGCAGTGGTATACAAACGCGCAATTGTATTTTGAAGAAGGCCGATATTTCCCGGATCACCGTCAAGATAAATGCCGCCCTCCCTGTCTATCCATACCTCAAGATTTTTTTCTGCGCTTGTGCGCAAAGCGGTTTTTGCTTCGGGGTATTCAATTTTAACTTCCTTGCGGTAATTCATTAAAGCGACTAACATAATAAAGATCAGCAGCAAAAAAGCAATGTCGGACATTGAACTGAGCGGAATAAAAAAATTCTTTTTTTTGCCCCGGTTTAATTTCATTGCAATTCCTTTTTCATGGAAAAAGAAAAGGAATCGATATTTAAATCCTGCGCTAGTTCCACAAAAGTTACCACGCTTTGCCAGCCGGCCAGAGGATCAATGGTGAGCATAACCGCAATGTTGGGGTTAGCCGACTGAGCGGCGGATATTACGCCTTCTGCTTCCGTAAATCCGATACTGTCTTCATTAAACAATAAATTCCCGTTTTCGTCCATGTTAAACCTGAGCAAATCTTCTTTTAGGATCATTCTGGTGGAGTCCTTGGCAGGAAGATTCACAATAAAACCTTTATTGATGTTAAACGCGGCAATGACAATAAAATAAATAATTAAAAGAAAAGCAATGTCGCTTGATGCGCTGGAATCATCAAACTTTTTTCTTTTTGGCCTTGTTAATTTCATGCTGCACCGTTATGCTCCATTTCCTGTTGACCGGAAATTTCCGCGGATATATCCGCAATTAAATCTGAACTGCTTTTTTCAATGTCTGCGGCAAATTTGTCAACAATGTGGCTGAAAACCGAATGAAAAATCATGGCAAAAATGGCGATGACCAGTCCGCACACAGTGGTAATAAGCGCCTCGTAAATGCCGTTTGCGACAATTTGGGCGTTTACCTCTGTTGCCTCGGCAATGGATTTAAAAGCGCCTATCATTCCCGATACCGTTCCTAAAAAGCCGGTCAGCGGTGAAAGGGACCCCAGTGCGACAAGAAAATTAAAGCTCTTTTCAATAGAACCAATGCAGATCATGGCTTCGGTTTCTGCGGCGCGTTCAATAGGCCGTTCGGAAAAAGTTATATTTTGACCGGCTTTTTTATTGTGAAACGGCAGCGCCCGTTTTATCATTGCAAGAATAACCCGTGCTCCCAAGCGGCGTTTTACCAGGGGAGTCAGGTATTCAACTGCGCCTTCATAATCATGGCCTGCGATAAAATCTGATGTTTTGCGGCTGATATCGTCCATTTTTAAATTGTGATACAGCAGAAAAACAAGCCGTTCCAGCCCAATGCTGATAGTGGCAATCGAAAACGCTAAAAGCGGCCACATAAAAATTCCGCCCAATTTAAACATTTCCAGCAGAGAAAAGGATGTAGTTTCCATCGGCATTATTTCTTCCTTAAGTTTTTCTTCATGGTACAGAAATTTTTATGATTATGCAAGAGGGCGCAATAGCTCAACAGCGATTCAAATTTTAACCACGAACCAAACGAACAGAAAAAAATTTACCACGAAGTGTACCATACGGTACATTTACGAATATTTGAGGTGGGGGCTTACCTCTAACTTCATTTGGCCTCTCGCTAAGGCATATAATCAAATAGCCACGGATTTTCACGGATTTTACGGATTTCCACGGATTTTTAATTAATTCTGATTAATCAGTGTAAATCCGTGGAAAATCTGTGATAATCCGTGTTATAATGAATATTCGGCTCAAGTTATCAAAGAGTTGGTTCGCAGCACAACTGCTCATTCCTCATTTCTCATTTTTCTAAACATCATGAGGACACTAGACGTCCTTTGGGCGCTTGTCTATTACCCTTACCGATTTGCCTTCCGGAACAGGCAGGCTGCCGCCTTCAAGCAGTTCCACTTTTGGGCTTATGGAGATGGATACCTGCAATGTTTTAATTATGCGATCCTTTAAGGCATTGAGAGGGCGGGCATCATCCATGAAAATTTCAGGGCTTATTTCGGTTTTTATTGTTAGGCGGTCAAGAGCGCCTTCTTTTTCAACAACAATCAGGTAATTGTTGCCGATTTCCTTCATGCCCATAATCACTTCTTCAATCTGGCTGGGGAAAACATTCACACCGTTTATGATAAGCATATCATCGCTGCGCCCGGTAATGCGCCGCAGGCGGCGGTGGGTTCTTCCGCAGGGGCAGGCTTCGGTATAAAAAGAGCTTAGGTCGCGGGTGCGGTAACGGAGAATGGGTGTCGCTTCACGGCACAGAATGGTTAAAATAAGCTCTCCAGTTTCGCCGTCTTTTAACGGTTCCAACGTTTCGGGGTTTACAATTTCTGCAATGTAAGCATCTTCCCAGATATGCAAACCGTTTTTGCATTGACATTCAAAGGCGACGCTCGGGCCGTTCATTTCCGAAAGGCCATAGGAATTATAGACATCGATTTTAAGCAGATTTTCAATGCGAAGGCGGGTATCTTCCGAATAAGGTTCCGCTCCGGCAAAAGCCTTTTTTATCGAGAGGCTTTCCCTTTGCACGCCCGCTTCCTGCATTTTGGTTTCAAGATGCAAAAGAAAACCCGGTGTTGCATGCAGCACCGTCGTGCCAAAGTCCTGCATTAGCTTTAACTGGCGGGCAGTGTTGCCGGCAGCGGACGGAATGACCAGCATTCCCACCTTTTCGCCGCCCTGGTGCAGTCCCAGCCCTCCGGTAAAAAGGCCGTAGCTTATCATGTTCTGGAACACATCGTTTTTTGTGCATCCGGTTCCGTAAATGCAGCGGGCCATATTGTCCGACCAGCGCTCAATGTCGCCGCGGCTGAAATAAATGGTGGTGGGAATGCCGGTGGTGCCGCTTGAGGCATGCAAACGGACAACCTCTTCTTTTGGAATGCTTAAAAAACCGTAGGGAAAACCCTGCCGGAGATCGTTTTTGGCAGTAAAGGGAATGCGCTTTAGGTCTTCCAGCGAGGCAATGTCTTCGGGCCTGGTTATTCCCGCTTTTGCAAGGGCTTCTTTGTAATGGGCAGTGCGCAGCGCATAGCCGATTTCCGCCTGTAATTTTTCCAGTTGCAGTGCCTCAAGTTTGTCCCTGGGCATTTTTTCTATCTGCGGATTCCAGTATTGAAAATTCATTTGTTTCTCTCCAATGTTCCGTATACTACAGAACACTATGTTTGTTCCGAAGCCTCTCTGCCTAAATGCAGGGCTTTAACATTGGCTTCGATAATTGCCGGATCTTTTCCTGCAAACACAGCGGCAACGGTGCTTTCCAATGATTCCATCTGTACCGGCAGAAACGGAGATGCCGCTCCTACCATTACTGTATTAACCACACGCGGATTGCCTGTTTTTTTTGCAATGGCGGCGGCATCAATTATCCTGTATGAAGGAAGGTTTTGTATGGCATCGATTATTTTTGGCATTTCAGGATAGTTGGAAATATTTTCATAAGATTCGGCTGCGCTTACCAGTATGCCAGAAGGGGCAAGCCATGACGTATAACGCAGGCTTTCCAGCGGTTCCATCGATATAATAATGTCCGCACTGCCTTTTGGCGTTAAATCCGATGCAATTGCTTCATCGGAAATTCGCAAGTGGGCAAGCACCGCCCCGCCTCTCTGCGCCATGCCGTGCACTTCCGACTGGCGCACGGTTAATCCTTCGCCGACAGCGGCCT
>WRNF01000198.1 GCA_009776715.1 Treponema sp.
CCGGCAGTTGGATATTTCTTCCCCCGCCATTGCCAATGGTATCTTCCCTATATTCAGGGGTCATATATGAACCGGTAGCTGCCGGCTTGCCGTCAGAAACATAATAACCAATGATATTGCCAAAATTAATTAAATACACATAACAAGCGGCATTTGGCTTGTCCCAGTGCTTGGCCCATTTTGCTATTGTCCTGCGCTCCTGAAAATAAGTTAAATCAGGAACTTCAACTGCCGCCTGTGCGGATTCCTGGGCTTTTCGGGAATCTTCATTGGCTTGATTCCTGGCTTTGTCTTCTTCAATACATGATAACATAATTGCCAATAAAACAATTAAACCGGAAAATTGAATAATCTTTTTCATGCTATTCTTCTCCTATGCTGATTTGATACGGAAGTTCTTCCGGCTTCCATAAATTACGGGTTATTTCCCTTGACCGGGCATTATATTCGGCAATCATATTATTCAACACCATTTGCGTGCCGGTTTTATCGGCAGAGCCGTCGGGCATCAATTTTATATTTTGCCTCTGGGCTTGTATGGCGTGGTATTGGTCATAGAACCATTCATAATTTTGAACAATCCGGTTAGGCTCTGTCACTTTTTTCATAACCCCGACTGCCGATGAAAAGGGCCAAATCCCTGCGAAAAAAGATATTGCGCAATATACGGACAAGATTATGCCTGCGGTAATAAGCCTTTTTGTCCATTTTTTACCAATGCCTTCTTCCATTTGTTTTCTCAATTCACTCATTGTCATGCTCCTCGAATTTTATTACAAAAAATCAAATTAAAATATTTATTTTCTTTCCGGCCCGTCATATTCTGCCGGTATTTACTCATAGCCTTTCTTCCCTTTTTTTTCGCGGTAGTCGCCGCTGTTAAATTTCATGATGATGCCGTCCTCGNNAATCCGGCTTATAACATCGTTTTCAAGGTGGTATTCAAGGCACTTCGGGCAAGGCGGGTTCGGCTCCGTGCAGCCGCTTCGCGTATGGCAGTTTGCAATAAAAACAACCGGCAGCATTTCGTTATAACGCTTGCCGACTACATGGGACATCCAATTCTGCTTTGTTTCCGTATCTTTACTTTTCTCTGCCTCATCAATAACCAGCAGCGGCACGGTGCAAAGTTCGTCATATATATCCCACTCTTTCTCTTCTGCATTTTTGCCGTAACTCCGCCGGAGCTTTAGGCCTATCTCGGAAGCCGTGTAAATGACCCCGCCTGTTTTTTTTAGCATGCTTACGGCAAGGTGCGTTTTCCCGGTCCCGTTTTCCCCGATCATTACCAGCATCCCGCTCGGGCTTTCCGCAAACCTCCGGCAGGTTTCAAGGTGTTCCCGCAGTTCGCCATTGTATGCGTCAAAGTTTTCAAAATCCGTTTTTTCAAACTTTTTTCCGATTTTCATTGCCTCTAATTCTTGCTGGGCTTTTTGTTCCCGCTGCCTTTCCAGTCCGGTTTTTTCCTCGGCGGCCATTCTTTGTTCCCTGGCATCATGTTCCTTTTCGCACAGGGGGCAATAAGGCATATATTCCCTTTCCGCGCCGAACAGCCTTACCGTTTCGGCCATGCCGGTATANGCCCCGTGTTTTTTGCAAACAGCCGTTATTTCCCTGGTTCTGNTTGGATTTTCGCTCATTATTTCCCCCTACAATGATTTTTTGTTTTGCTGGTGCNTGGAAGGCTGAGGCGCAGGCGGCGGGCCGGTTTTTTCCTGCATTTGCGCCCACANCCGGTCATACTTCTCCCGCAGTTTATGCCCGCTTTCGATATTGGAAAACCAGAAATTGCCCTTTGTTTTAATCCACAAGATTATCCGCCGTATGTTTTCAGGCTGTTTTTTGTCAATGCGTATCAGTTTTTCAATGTCGGCTGCCCAACTTTCCAGTGTTTTGCGAATTTCTTTGCCGTTTTTGCCGGAAAGAAAGTCAGGGTATTCTTTCCGGTGCGAGGTTAAAAGCAATTCTGAAAGTTCAAGGGCTTGNTTTTGGGGTTCTGAAAAAACCGGTTCGGCAGAACCGGCAATATTATAAATATTATCATGAGAGCTATATGTAATATTATGGTGTAAAGTTTCTTGACATTCTATGTCAAGTTTCTTGACATCCGTGTCAAGTTTCTTGACATCAGTGTCAAGTTTCTTGACATCCGTTTGTAAAGTTTCTTGACATTCTATGTCAAGTTTCTTGACATCCGTGTCAAGTTTCTTGACTTTTTTTTGTAAATTTTTTTGGCAATTTTTATCGAGGATTACGGCTTTGTAGTCGGAAAAAGTAATCCCCCTGCCTGTTTTCCCGCT
Source organism: Treponema sp. (assembly GCA_009776715.1). The sequence continues at coordinate 2,301 of WRNF01000198.1, forward strand.
CTTTTCCAGCAGGCCTTTTTTCTCAAGTTTTTTTAGAATTTCATAAACGGCTTGCCTTGATGCCCCCACTGATTCAGATATGTATTTTATTGACCCTTTGAACCTGGTATTTTCATCCTGTGAAAAACCGTAAATTATGGCGTATACCATTAACTCGTTTCCGGCTAATTTCAGCCGGTTTACCATCCAGCCTTGAATGGTGATATAGTTGTTGTCTTTCATGTTCCCCTCCCGTTACTTTATTTGGTTTTTGGTTTTTGTTTACCGCTAAAATATATCATACTCTCTCCTATAGCTCACTTTTCTATAGAGTTATGCCTGTTTTCTTGCAGAAGTTGCTCTATGCAAGCATTACAGCGCATTATTCCTTCGCCGCCTTCGTAAAGGTCTGCATTTATTCCATGCTCTTTGTGCTTTTCGCAATAATGCAAATCACCGCTGCCGCGAATATGCTTGCAGTTTCCGCAGTAGCAGTTCATGTGTTTTCCTTCCCTGTTTTCCGGTATTCGTTTCTTGCCCTTTTTTGTTCTTTTATTTCATTGCCAAACATATCTATCATAGAGCCAACCCCTCTTTAATCCTTCTCATTAAAAAATCAACGCATGGAACAGCCACGCTGTTTCCTAATGCCTTGTACCTTGCGGAATCTGATAATTTCTTGTTATCGTGTCCGTTTTCCGTCCAGCCGTCAGGGAAGCCCTGCAGGCGTTCGCACTCCACAGGGGTTAANCGGCGTACCGTGCAGCCTTCGCTTATTAAGTCTGTAGAATCTTTATGATCCCTTCCTTTTATTGATGACGCACCGTCCGATTCTTTATAATTGCCAAATCCCTGCATGGCAAATGTTGCTACCGGGTTTATGCAATTAAGGCTGTAGCCGTGCGTACCGGCCTGCAATGCGCCGCTGATGCCCTGAACCCTGCCACTCCGGCAGCCGACCGCCACGGCATGGCGGTCGGTTGCGTTTAACGCAAAAGACAAACCTTCATTAATTCCGCTTCCTTGAGGGCCGTTTTTATCTTTCCTCCCTGCCATGCTGCCTTGCAGGCAGTAAACATGATCCGCATCCGTGCCTAATGTGCCTGCTAATTCATCATTGTAAGCTATGCCGCGGAACCCTGCGGCGGCAAACACGCAATTCGGCTCTTTATAGTCATTCGCCATTATAGGCAGGGTTCCTGCTGCGCTTCGCCCGTTGAGGCCTGCCGGTTCAGTGCTTTCTCCAGCGCCGGAGGTAAAGGCTTCCCCCTTCTTTCTGCCCCCCGCAGAATCCCGCGGCAAGCCGCCGGGCTTAAAAAGTATTTCTGCGGCGCGTCCGTCTCTAAAATCCGCGACAAGGAAGATTCTTTTGCGGCGCTGGGGGACTCCCCAGTATTGGGCGTCCAAGACGCGCCAGGCAATCGACCAGCCGTCTCCCATGACGGCTCCAGCAGCCAGCCATCCGGTTTTTTTCGGAGGCCGAGGAATTGAAATTCCCGGCTCGGCAATCCGCGCAATCTCCTCGATGACCGTTTGAAAATCCCTTCCCCTGTTTGCGCTGAAAGCCCCAGGGACATTTTCCCAAACAGCGGTACTTGGGTGTTTCCCATTTGTTGCGCTCCTCATCTCTTTTATTATTCTTACGGCTTCCGTGAATAACCCCGATCTTTCTCCTGACAGTCCTTGCCTCTTTCCGGCAAGCGATAAATCCTGGCAAGGCGATCCGAAGGTGACAATGTCAACAGGATCAATTTCCGCGCCGTTTATTTTTGTTATGTCCCCCAAATGTTTCATTTCCGGAAAGTGCCGTTTTGTTACGCTTACCGGCGCGGCTTCGATTTCGCTCGCCCATATTGGCGTTATGCCGTTCCTTGCGGCGGCAAGCGGGAAGCCGCCGATGCCGTCAAACAGGCTGCCCAATGTCATGTTCCCTCCGGCGGCCGCAGCCGCGCCCCGCAAGAAGGGCAGTATTGCTTGAATGTTTTCATGGCTATCCCGCTTGAACATTTTGGACACATATACCAATATCCGTCATCTGTTAGAATACCGCTCTTTACCCACCTACTCCTCCTGGGTATTCTAATGCTGATATATAAAAAGCCAATTGCAATTAATATATGGATTTCACTGTTGGAGCGGTAATTGTTTATGTCAATTCCAAACATGCAGACGAAAACTTCTTTAGAACAGGCTGAATGCACACCGAAATATTTCGTGTCAATAAATGTCATTCCGTGCCTCCTTTAACAGTTCCTGGTTGTCGTGGATGTTGCCGATTACTTCGATGCAACGGCTGCTTATCCCTCTTAATGAACAGTCAATTGTTCCCTCTCTGCGTATATCAAATCCATCCTCGTAGTATTTGATAAATCCACGGTAGGGTTTTCCGTCCGCTTTGAAATAATCAACTATATCCCCCTCGAAAATCTTCACGCCTTTTTTGTCTTTCAATCCGGTAAATTGCCCTACCGTTTCGGGAATGAC
>WRNF01000199.1 GCA_009776715.1 Treponema sp.
TATGAAATTAAAGAAAAGCCCACGGATTAGCACAGATTTTCCACGGATTTACACTGATTAATCAGAATTAATTAAAAATCCGTGTGAATCCGTAAAATCCGTGAAAATCCGTGGTTTTTGAGGCTTTTGGCGCCAGGCGCCTTTGATTTCACGTTATAATTATTTTCATTCAAACCGCCGATAATACAGATATGGTACAAATGGCTTTTTTTCTTAGGTTTATGCCGCAATTACAGCGTACAAGGCCCCAGTTAATTTCCCAATTAGAGGAACAGGCGGAAAGTTTTGCAGAACTTGCGGGAGGGAAAATTTCCAAAGACAGCAATGTTTTGCAAACCATTTTTAATACTGATTCCACAGGGTTCTGGGTGAATATGCTCCTGCTGATTGAAAATTTCAGGCAAATAACGCTTGCTTCAGCAACCGATCTTTACGGCTATTCACTGCTTTTTATGGGAAGCCAGGACAGAATCAATGAACCATTATGCCGTTATCTTGCAAACAGGGGCGGCGGCGGTGTTTTTTTGGATTCACAGGCAGCCTTTGCCTTGAGGCCCTACATAAACCTGGAAGAACAAAATGAAATTCCATCAAAATATAAAAAAAATGATGAAGAATTATTTTTTAAAATGATTGACACAAAAATTTTTATTCCAATGTCAATGCCTGAACTTACATTGAACGGGATAAGCGTTTTGCTCGGGGCCGCGGAAAAAAATCAGGCGGCGCCTGCCGCAGCATTGCTGTCAGGGAAATTTTTGCAGGGCAGAAGAGACGATATTTACCGGCAGATACACTCAATAAGCATAAATGACAACCAAGGCGGCATTCCTCCCTTAATAATGCGTTTTACAAACGGAACCCTGAATGCATTAACCGATTTAAATTTAAACTGGCTGTATGACGCACCGGGGAGTTTAAAAACAAAAGAGATGATACTGTCAGAGCGGGAATTCCTGTTCCGCCAGCGCATGAAACACAGGCCTTCGCCATTTGCCCTGCGGACGGCAGAGCATTATTTTTCCCTGCTGATTGATTGTTATATAAATGCAGCCCGGCAGCTTAATTCTTCTCCTGTGTTAATTATAGAAAATGTCCACATTGCCGGACATGAAGTCAGGCAAATAGTTGTTGATGTGTTATGCGAACAAACAGGCATACTGATCTATGGAATATGCCCTGTGGAAATTGAAACAGTAACGCTGGGGTTATGGAAAAAGTTATTTGAAAAATTAATAAAGGTAAATCCGAACAGCCAGTATAAAATCAAAACACCGGAACTACCGGACGATTTATGGGAAATTGGCTATATCTTTCTGTTAATTGGGAAATATTTTCCTGCGGAAATTTATATTCCGCTGCTCATTCAGGAAGGCATAACGGCATCGGTAATTAACCGCGCCATTGCTCTGTTAAATGCAATGAAAATAATTGACACATTACAGGATCCGCGTCCCTGGCATAAAGATTTTATGGCAAAAGCAGAAGACGCATTAGGTGAAAAAAAAGAAAAATGCATGGTTTTAATCTGCAACTGCCTTTTAAGAATGGCAGAACAAAAAAAAATTGATCCCTGCCTGAATCTGCTGAAAGAAATCACGGAACTTGGCTGTTCCGGCAGCATAAACGACGAACTTATCCTTCGTTCAATTAGTAATGAATTAAACGATATTGACAGCAATTTTATTGAAAATCTGCTGGATTTTTTTGAGAAAGCAAATTCATTTGGTTCTGAACGGATTTTAGTTATCCGTTATTTAATAAAAACAATGGCAGCGCTGTATTCAGGCAATGCAGTGAGCATCCGTAATGCTTTTGTAAGCCCATCCGTACACAGCAGCGCATTTCCCTCACTTCATGCCCAACTAATGCTTAATCTGTCGCTGTATCATCTTGGGTTAAGAAACAACGATGCGGCTTTAAAAACTTTAAAAGATGCCGGCATTCTTTGCCACAAAACCGGCGGTTGCTGCCTTACCCAGTACTATCGGCTGTATGCACTGGTTAGCCTTTCATTCAAGCGAATTAATGAAACCGTNGATTATCTTAATTTTGCAATGGAAAATGCCGAAAAAACCGGCGTTAATTATGACATGGGAATTTCAGCATATTATGCCGCTGCCGTGCAATTTCTGTACGGCAATTTATCCAATGCTAATACATTAGTACAAACAGCACGCAAAAAATTCCTAAGTGCCGGAAGCGCTGACTGGGCAGACCGCTGCAGTTTCCTTGAAGGAAGGCTTGCCTGCGAAGCAGGAGCATACCGGGAAGCCGCGGAAATATTCGAGAAAATCTCCGCTAATCCAATGGACGGCATGCCGCCTGAAAAGAAAGACCTAATTGCAATCTGGCTGTACCGTGCAAAATCTTATTATGAGAAAGACGCTGTTCCCCTGCCGGAAAGCAAGCTGCCGGATATGCATTTAGTTCAATTGGAAACGCTGTGCCTGGCCGAAGATTATTCAAAAGCAGCAGAACTTTCAGCTTGGGTTTCAGGCTCTAATCCGGGCGCTTCTTTTTTTCATATTGAACAGGCTTCATGGTTTTCCGGCTTTGACCAGTGTGAACTGCTCTTTTTTTCCTGGAACAATCTTTGGGACAGATTGATCAGCGCGTACCATTCCCTTGCCATTTGCCATTTATCTTCTACAGACGGAGAAAAAGCAATTCGTGCCATGCAGGATATTATCCGAAACAGCGAATACCGCGAGCTAGACACTTATGATGCGTTTTTTCATTATGTTTTATTCCGAATTTTGCAGCATTGCGGCGCAAGCCAGGTTGACATAAATACAGCGATAAGCATTGCCAATAAACGGCTGCAAAGCCGTGCCGGGCGCATTGACGATGATGAAACACGGAAACAGTTCCTTGGCAAACCTTACTGGAATAAGGCCATAGATCAGGCCGCCCGCGACTTTAAGCTTGTGTAGAGGCATTACATTAATTACTAACAACAGACATAGATTTGCTGCTGCCCACAGGCAAGCGGATTTTTATTCACGAATTCTGTATAAATCCGTGGTTTTTAAGCTTATGAAAAGCATATAGTGTAGAACATTATAAATATAAAATGCAAAAATAACCTTGACAGCTATGTATATTAAGATATAAAATTAATATTGACTACTTAAAGCATTATCAATGAAGGAGATAAAATGAGAAGTATACGTTTTAAGGTTGTAATTTTAATAATGATTTTGGCAGCTGCCTCATTCATTGGTTTTATCACATTTATAATTAACGGTACCGAGATGCGGGAAATGGCCGGAAATTTTTCTGATGATTTTAATGAAGCCCTTGTGCAGGAACATATTAATGAATTTAATGCATTTCTTGATTCAATACAGGCAAGCTCAGGCATCTCTCAAACACTGGGAGAAACTTTCCATTCGCTAAAAGATTCTTTAAGCCGGAGGGAATTAATGCAAAGCATGCTTGACAGATACCGCATCGCTTTTGCCCGGGAACCGGCGCTTTTGGGCGGCGGGGGTTTTTATGAACCCTATGCTTTTTATCCCGATGAGTATGATTTCCACTGTTTTGTGAGCAAGGTTCTTGATTCTTCCGGCACTCTTCCAACGGAAAAAAACGTGCAATGGGCAGGCGATGAATTTATTTGGGATGTTGACACCTACGAAGAAGGCTGGTACCTAAGCGCCCTTCCCAAGGGCTGGGATCGTTCAAGGCCGCGGGAAACCCGTTTCCATTGGAGCGATCTGTATGTCGACACATCGGTGAATGTCCTGATGGTTTCGGTTTGCATGCCAATTTACAGCAAAACACAATTAATGGTTGGAGTGGCAACGGTAGACGTTTCTCTTTCGACCCTTCAAAAAATGGTCAGCGCCTTTTCCCTGGCCACGCCTTCAACGCAAATTTTTGCTTTTTCCACCATTAACGAGGCAACTTTTGCCTCAACCGGCTCGGACAGTTACGAAATAGTCCCCTACCCTGCCGGCAGTTGGCTTAATGTGTTATCTCAGCTTGAACCGGGCCAGAAATATTTTAATGAAAATTTTATTTATTCCGGCGGGGGCAATAATAATAACGATGAAAACAGTTACACCCTTCAAGCATCGGTGCACAGTTCCGGCATTGGGCTTGCGGTGCTCGTTCCCAATGTTGAAAAAATGGCAGCGGTGAATAATGTTCAAAGAACCAACATGATAACATTTATTATTATCTGCCTGGTAATGCTGGGAATTGTGATCATCACCATTGTTGCTCTGTCATATTGGGTTGTTAACCCCATAAAAAATGCTTCTAAAATATGCGAGGTCCTTGCAAAAGGAGATTTAACTCAAAATATTGCTGCCAAAGGCAATGACGAGCTTGCAACCATGCTGCATACCTTAAACGAAACCCAGCAAGGCATTAAAAACCTGGTTTTGAACATAAAAGATGAAGCGGACGATCTGTCGTCAATTGGGGCTGATCTATCAGCAAATATGAATGAAACAGCAGCATCGGTAAATCAAATCACTGCAAATATTCACAGCATTAAAAGTAAGGCACTGTATCAAAGCTCCAGCATTACCGAAACCGCCTCAACCATGGAACAGGTTATCAATAATTTTGACAAACTTAATGAGCATGTAGAAAACCAGAGCGCCAACATAACCCAGGCATCCTCTGCAATTGAAGAGATGGTAGCCAATATTCAGTCAGTTACCCAGACACTGGTTAGAAATACCGCCAATGTAAAAGAGCTGATGGAAGCATCGGAACTTGGGCGCGACGGCCTGCAGGACGTTGC
>WRNF01000200.1 GCA_009776715.1 Treponema sp.
AGGGTCAACCGGAACCCAGCCAAACCCGTCAAGCCAAAATTCCGCCCAGTAGTGGTTGATGCTTTGCTGGTTATTATTCACCATCACTCCGGCTATGGGCAAACAGGGAATGCCGGCGCTTCGAAGCATGGAGCAGTACAGTAAAACAGCAAGGTATGGATCTGCCTGCTTTGTTTCCAGCATTGAAAAAATGTCTTCGTCAGCCTGCTGCTGCCATAAAAATTCTTCCTGCAATATCCAATCGTATATTTTTTTGGCTTTTATATATGGATTGCGTTCCCTGCCGGTAATTGAAGCGGTTATTTCTTTTATCCGCGGATCATTTGAAGGAAGCAAAGGCGCCTCCTGCGTGTACATTTCATAAACCGGTGAAGCTGCTTCCTGCCGGACTGCCTCCGGGCGGATACTGGTTTCAACGCTGTACACTTCGATTTTCCATGACTGGTTTATCTGCGCTTCGCTGAAAGCAGGCATATCGTTCAGTTTGTATAAACTCGCGCCGCGGTATTCTTCAATAAACGGCGGAACATTGCTGGAAAGCAAAATTATATTCCGCTGTGAAGCAGATTTTGCCGGCTGGGGAATCCAAAGGTAAACAGCGTTAGGTGTATGCGCCTCGCGGGTTCTTACATTTACTGAATAACTGATTGTGTATGTACGCTTGTCTTGAAATGATTTGGTTCCCGGCCTGCCTGTCATTTCATAAAAAACGGGAGGGGAACTGCCTCGTGCGCTGCGGATCTCCATGTTTCCGCTGGCGGCTCCGTCGGGAATTCGGATGTGTATTTCCCTTTCGCTCCACAGGTCATAATCAAATTCAACCGCCTCTATATATTCCTGAATTTTAATATCCGCCGGCGCAGAAATTGACGGCTGTGCATTCCATGAAAAAAAAACTCCGCTGTTTCCCCGCGANGCGCCAAACCCCGTTCCCTGAATGTTCACAAGCGTTCCTATTGATCCTGTCTGAGGCGTTACCGAACTNATTCTTGGCCCCAGCCCGGTGGTATTTTCCGGTATCTGCCTGGGCACAGTTGCCTGATTAGCAAACAAAATACCATTGCTTTTAATTCCGTTTACAAACACATACACCAGGCCGGCTTCTCCAAAAACAGGGGGGCGAAAACTTATTTCATCATCCTTCCATTCAATGTACGAGGTGCCGGTCGGCTGAATTCCGGCAATTGTTACGTAGGATTCCAAACGTTCATCGCCGAAAAATGCCCCTTTAATGATAACCGGCTCTCCCATGTAACCAATTTGAGGGTGTATAGAATAAATGACCGGGGCTTGAGCTTTGCAGGCACTAAACAAAAGTAGTATTGTCAGTACCGCCATTTGGCACTGCTGTTTTGGCACAGGCGCTTTCATTGCTCTTCATATCGTTTGAGGGTAAGTTCAACCTCTATGCTTGCAGTGTCTTCGTTTGCCTGGCCCAGCGGGAAAAACAGTATTGGTTCATCAAATTCAAAGGGGATTGTTTTTAATGAAGTATTGAATTGAATTCCTTGATCGGGAATCTTCATCCATATTTGCCCCTGCGCAACAAGATGTTTTTGAATATTCCGCCTAATATACGGCGTAAACTGAACAACAACTACCACATTGGCTCCAACCATTTTTAATTCAACCGGCCTTCCTGAAATAGTGGTTTCCTGGCATGAAGTTGACCAGATTTCCGTTTGGTTTTCATCAAATATATAAGCATTAATATCGATAATTAATGCTCTTGCCTTAAAACGGGGCACAATGTCTTGCCATGATGAAACATCAGGTGTTTGTTCAGGAGTTTCATCCAGGTTCACCGGAGATTCAGGAAGAGATTCAAGAGGAGATTCAGGTTCTTCCGCATTAACAAAAACTAAACCAATAGTAATAAGAAAAAATGCAAAAAAATAAAAAGCCCGCATAATTACCGATTGCTCCGACTGTTCATATTTCCGCCGGGTCTGTCTTGTCTCGGCGTTTGCCTGGAATAATCCGCTGCTTTGATAATGGATGGTTCACTGAATTTTTCAAAATTGCGGTTATCCGGCATTTGAAGAAAAATTACTTCACCTTTTTCGCTGCTACTAAGGAATCTTAACACGTCTTCGAAATCTTCGTCAATAGAGACTATGACCGGCAAATCATAATCGGTTTCTGAAGCAATGACAGTTCCCGGCATTTCAGAAGAATTTGCAGTCCAAAAAACAGAAAACAAAGCTAAGGAAATAAACATTAACGCTATTGCCGCAGCCGCAGGAATAGGAACGGAAATATGCCGGCGCCAAATTTTAACAGCAGGCATTCGGCGCGAAAAAGCATATCTTTCCTGCTCCAGTTTTTGCCAAACACGTTCCTGAGTTTTATGCAAGATTTCTTCTTCTTTGGCAGAAAAACCGATGGAAATTTTCTTATACGATTCTAATTGCGTTCTGCATGGGGCGCAGGCGGCAATGTGTTCTTCCATCTTTTCCTTCCAGGGGGAAGATAGTTCTCCATCAAAATAAATTGATAATAATTGACGATCAGGACACCTAATGATGTTCATTTTGCTCCTCCTGATTTTGTACAGCCGTATCTTCGCTGAACATAATGCTTTTCAATATAACGGCAAGCCGTTCACGAGCCCTAAAAACCCTTACTTTTACATTTCCTTCGCTAATACCCAATGCCCGGCCAATTTCCTTGTAATTCATTTCGGCAAATTCCTTAAAAATAAGCACCGAGCGAAGGTTGTCAGGCAGTTTGTTCAATGCTTCCAAAACTTCTTCTTTAGTTTCTTTTTTTATTAACTGCCCTTCTCCGGTTTCTGACTGCCTGGCATCTTCCCTTAATGCACTTTGGTATGCTTTACGCTCCCGCTGTTTTCTCTTTGCATAATTCAGAGAGGCGTTTCTTACCACTCTGATTAACCAGTAGGTAGCTTCCTGCAATGTAGGAAAAACCATGTTTTTTTCGTGCAGGCGGAAAAAAGCATCCTGGCACAGATCTTCTGCCGCTTCATTGGAATTACATATACGGTAAGCCACCCTGTAAAGAATGGGGAAAGAGGAATTATAAACTGTCCGGAACTCTGCCTCGGTCATTTCTTCCTCCGGTATCTGTTCCCCGATTTCTTCTTCTTACTCATTACAACAACAATTCCTTCCAATTGTTACATTTTATGCTTTATGCCACACAGTCCCATCGGGGCGGTCTTCAAGAATAATGCCCCGGTTTTTCAGTTGTTGGCGTAAATTATCGGCCAGGGCAAAGTTTTTTGCCTTTTTTGCCTCAGATCGTTCTGCAATAATGCCTTCAATTTCTTTTTTAAGGGCATCGTCCGCTTGCATTTCCCTTGTTTCAAGCGAATTTGTAAGGCCAAGTGCCAATATCGTGTCCATTTCAAGAATGGCAGCAAGGGCAATTCCCGGGTCAAGGGCATTGTCCCTCAGCGTTTTCCATAATTCCGCCAAAGCCCTGGGGGTATTTAAATCATCCTCAAGGGCTTTATTGAATGATAGCAAATTTTCTGCAATTGCGCTACCCATTGACGGCGGTTTATTATTTGTTTTCGCTTTTTCTGCAAGAGAGCGGAATTTTTCCAAGAGCGATTTTCGCGCGTTTTTTGCGCCGTCCATGCCCTCCCAGGAAAATTGCATTTGGCTGCGGTAATGCCCCCCAAGCAGGAAATACCGGTAATCCAGCGGATCGTAGCCTTTTTCCATTAATTTTTGCAGGGTTAAAAAGCCTCCTGCGGATTTTGACATTTTTTCCTTGTCCAGCACTAAAAATTCATTATGCAGCCAATATTGAACCCAGGGCCTTTTTCCGGTTGCTGCCTCGCTTTGGGCAATTTCGTTGCTATGGTGGATGGGAATATGATCGATGCCCCCGGCATGAATGTCAAATTGCTCCCCCAGGTACTTTATGCTCATTGCCGAACATTCAATATGCCAGCCTGGATAACCGCGCCCCCAGGGGCTGTCCCAGACAAGCGCCTGATTTTCAAATTTGCTTTTGGTAAACCACAACACAAAGTCTTGCGGATTCCGTTTATGCTCATCCGCCGCAGTACGCGCAACTGCTTTTTGGCCGCCCGGCTTAAGCATGGCAAGTTTGCCGTAATCGGGAATCGAGAGGATGTCAAAATAAAGATTGCCTCCCGCGAAGTAGCTGCAGCCCCTGGCCTCGATGCGCTGAATAAGGGCAATCATGTCGGCAATGTGCTCAGTTGCCCTGCATACCACCGTCGGCCTGGAAATGTTCATGGAATCCGCATCGCTGAAAAAGGCCTGTGTGTACATTTCAGCTATTTCCAGCACGCTTTTGCCCCGTTCAGCCGCGCTTTTTACCATTTTGTCATCGCCCTCGTCGTTGTCGCCGGAAAGATGCCCCACATCGGTAATGTTCATTACATGCCGTACCGTATATCCCGCCCGCCGCAGCGAGCGCACAAGAATGTCATGCAGCACATAGGCCCTTAGGTTACCAATATGGGCATAATTATACACTGTCGGCCCGCATCCGTAAAAACCTATTTCCTTGTTATCCAGCGGCTTAAAAAGCTGCAATTCACGGCCCAGCGTATTGTAAAATGAAAAAGCCATATCATAGTAAGTATAGCAAAATCCGCCTGTAATGTGAATAGAGGAAAAATGAGAAAGACAGCAGGCCTCGCTCTGCCCTGCAGTGAACCAACTCTTTGGTAACTTGTGAAGCTATAGTTAATAGCCCACGGATTTACACGGATTATCACGGATTATTTTTAAATTTTAATTCTTAAAATCCGTGG
>WRNF01000201.1 GCA_009776715.1 Treponema sp.
GAATGACGCGACAACTTACCGCCTTTTTGGGCTTGATTATTTCGATTCCGTCCTTTTAACTGGCAGTTACCAGGCAGCCGACATTCGCTTTCTTGAAAAACTTCGTGGGCTTCCCGAGAAGCTGCTTGTAACGGCAGGCTGTTCCTATCTTGACGTTTTATCGGAAAAAATCAGAAAATTGCCTGCTGAGGAAAATCACCCTTTTACCGTTCTTGTTTCCCCCTCGTGGGGAACTTCTTCCCTTTTGACACGCTACGGTGAAAAACTGCTGGATCCGCTTTGCTCCTCAGGCTGGAGGGTAATAATACGCCCTCACCCCCAGTCAAAAAAGTCCGAAGCGCATATGCTTGAGCGTCTTCAGGATAGATATAAAAATTCAGATAATGTTGAATGGGATTTTGAATCGGAGAATATATATTCATTACACAAGGCCGATGCAATGATTTCCGATTTTTCTGGTATAATTTTTGACTTTATGTTTCTCTGTGACAAACCTGTTCTATATATAAAACGTGGATTTGATCTTCGTCCCTATGATGCCGATGATCTTGATCATGAACTCTGGCAGTTCACAATACTGAAGGAAGCAGGCATTGAACTTTTAGAATCTGATTTTCAGTCAATTACTGAACTGATTAAAAAAGCCTCTGACAATGAATTTCTTTCAACTGCCAGGAAAAAAGCGTCTGAGACAGCCTGGCAGTTTAAGGGCGAAGCCGGACGGCGTATCTTCAATTTTATGACAGGAAACGAATAAATTGTTAGAAATTCTCTATACAATAATTATCTACCCGATAACGCAAATTATTGAATTCGTCTTTGTTTTTGCGCAAAAATTGTTTAAAAATACCGGCATTTCCGTAATCGGCGTTAGCGCTGCAGTCAGTATTCTTTGTCTTCCCCTTTATATGGTAGCTGAAAGATGGCAGGAAACCGAACGGGACATTCAAAAAAAAATGAGCGGAAAAATAAGTAAAATAAAAGCTGTTTTTAAGGGAGATGAACAGTACATGATTCTTTCTGCCTATTACAGGCAAAATCATTACCATCCTGTTTACGCCCTTAGAAGCACTTTCGGCCTGCTTGTCCAGATACCGTTTTTTATTGCCGCTTATTCATACCTTACCCGCCTGCCTTCGCTTCAGGGCACGACATTCCTTTTTATTCATGACCTTGGAAAACCCGACGCTTTGATCCTAATAGCCGGCGGAATAAATTTTCTTCCTGTTCTTATGACTCTAATAAACTGCATATCCGGCGCTGTGTACACAAAAGGTCTCGTCATAAAAGAAAAAATACAATTGTATGGAATGGCTCTTGTTTTTCTTGTCCTATTGTATAATTCACCTTCCGCCCTAGTCCTGTACTGGACATTGAATAATGTATTTTCACTGTTAAAAAATATTTATCTGAAGATAGGTTTCAGGAAAAAACAGCAAATACTTTACGGTTTAATATCATTTTCTTTATTTGCATTGTCCTACTATATATTATTTGTTCATCATGGCAGCTTTAAGACCAGAATACTAATCGCATTTCTTTCGGTATTTTTTGGAATAATTCCGTGGATTGTTCCCTATATAAATAAAATTTTAAAATATATTAAACGCATTCAGTGGACATTAAAAGAAACATTTTATTTATTTTTATCATCGGCGCTTGTTCTTTGGATAACCAGCGGAATTTTCCTTCCTTCAATGCTCATTGCAGCGTCTCCCCAGGAATTTTCTTTTATTGATGATTATTCATCACCGCTTTCATTTATATTCAATACTTCAGTTCAGTCATTTGGGCTGTTTCTTTTTTGGCCGTTAATGATATACCTGCTGTATGCAAAAAAGATAAAAAATATATTTTCATTATTATCGGCAATTTTGGCATTTTCAGCAATATGCAATGTCTTTATTTTCAAAGGAAACTATGGCCTTATTTCCAAAGACCTAGTTTTTACAAACGGTTCTGTTGAACATAATTTAAGGGATATTGCTGTCAATACGGCAGCTCTTTCGGTGATATTATTTATTCTTGCCCTGCTCTATATCCGCGGATATAAAAAAACGCTACACTTTTCCGTATTAATAATTATGATTGCGATTGCTTCGTTTTCCGTTAAAAATATTTACTCCATTAACTCGGAATTTAAAAAACTTTCAGAATATTATACGCCTGCAGATAGGAAAAATACTGAAATTTCTCCTATTTTCCACCTGTCACGGACAGGAAACAATGTAATTATGCTCATGCTTGATATGGCTCAGAGTGTTTTTATTCCCTATATATTTGAAGAAGACCCGGAATTGTATAAAAAATTTGAAGGTTTTGTTTATTATCCCAATACGGTTACCTTTAACGGCTGGACTTTGGGGGGCGCCCCGCCTGTCTTTGGAGGTTACGAATATACTCCCCTTGGCCTCAACAGCCGTCCGGAACTTGATTATAAAGACAAAACAAATGAAGCGCTTCTGCTTATGCCAAAATTATTTTCATCATCAGGCTTTTCCGTAACAATTACCGATCCTCCATACGCCGATTCAAACTGGATACCAGATCTGAGGATATATGACAGTGAGGCAAATGTTTCAGGTTATATTACGGACGGCGTATATACCGATCTTTGGCTTGAACAGAACAACATTGACTTACCCGGGCAAAGCGAGGTTCTTAACCGCAATATTCTTTGGTATGCAATATTCCGTGAAGCCCCTCTTGTTTTCAGGCAGGCCTTATACTATACGGGATCATGGTGCGCCCCCTTTTCTGGGTACAGGATGCGGCTCTTCCTTGACGGATATGCAGTTCTTGACAATTTGGACAAATTGACGGGATTTACTCCTCAAAAAGAAAATAATGCTTTAATTATGGTTAACAATACGACGCATGAAAACCATTTTTTACAAGCGCCCGGTTACAGGCCAGAATTGACGGTTAATAATTACGGCAGCAGCCGTTTCAGCAAGGAAGTTTGGTATCATGTAAACGCGGCAGCAATAAAACGCCTTGGTGATTATTTTGAATTCCTAAAATCAAATAACGTATATGACAATACCAGAATTGTTATAGTATCAGACCACGGATGCCTTGACGCTACATACGTCAATAAAACATCATTGCCTTTCCATCTTGATCATTTCAATCCCGTTTTAATGGTAAAGGATTTTTACGGGAAAGATGATATGAAAACAGACATGACCTTTATGACTACTGCGGATGTCCCTTCAATCGCGGTTAAAGGGCTAATTTCCGGCCCTGTAAACCCTTTTACCGGAAAAGCCCTGCTGCCTGATAAAGGCAGTCCGCAGCTAATATTAACGGACAGGGTCCGCCTGTTAAATGGCAAAGAAATCGATCTGAATACAAGAAACACCTTCTTCGTCCAAAAAAATATCTTTGATGAAAATAACTGGAGCAGGCCGGAGGATCTTCCGTGAAAATTACCGTTGACTGCCGCATGCTGGATTCCAGCGGAATAGGAGTTTACCTGCGGGGATGCCTGCCTTGGTTTCTTCAATCCGGCCATGATTTTCTTCTTCTTGGAAAAGCGGAACAGTTACAATCTTTTTCGCAGAAAAACGCCTGCGAGATAATTGAATGTAATACAGGGCCATTTTCCCTAAAGGAGCTTTTTTTCTTCCCCAGCAAAATATCCCGGATAATTAATGAAACCGATGCGTATTTCACTCCTTTTTTTAATGTTCCATGCTGCATAGAAATTCCCGTTTACACGGTAATACATGATATCATTTTCCCCGATATGCCCGAACTTATTTCCAGGGCAGGCCTTGCGGCGCGAATGTGGTTTTACCGCAGGGCATATATAAAATCAAAAAAAATATTTACCGTATCGGAATTTTCAAAATCAAGAATTGAATACCATCTTGGAAAAGAAAAACCCGTTATTGTTACCCATTCGGCTATCCGTCCTCAGTTTATCAATTACCGTCTGGGCCATAGCGGCATTGCAAAAAAGAAAACTGTTGTTTTTATCGGCAACATCAAGAAGCACAAGGGGCTTGATTGCCTGCTGGAGGCGTTCCAGACAGCGGTAAGCGGCGGACTGCCCCATAAGCTGATCATAATAGGAAGCAGGGAAAATTTCCGCAGCAGGGACAAAGCTGTATTATCCAAAATAAATTCGCTGGGAGAAGAAACCGTTTCGTTTACCGGCCTTATTACCGACGACAGGCTCATGGAATTGGTTTCCTCGGCGGAATTGCTGGTTCAGCCTTCATTGTATGAGGGTTTTTGCCTTCCCCCCCTTGAGGCCCTTACCTTGGGAACCAGCGTCCTTATCTCCGATATTCCGGTATTAAAGGAAATTTATTCCGTTTTTCCGGTTTCTTTTTTCAAAGCCGGCGACTCATCCGATCTAAAGGAAAAAATGACAACGCTGCTTTCTTCCGGTATTCCTCCTGTGGAACTGTCAGATGAACTGTTGTCAAAATACACTTTTGAAAAAACAGCAGCGGTAATTATGAGGGAGATTGAAGGCTAATGAAAGTTGCCATCGTCCATTACTGGCTGGTAAATATGCGCGGCGGCGAAAAAATGCTTGAAGCCCTGCTGGAAATGTTCCCTGGCGCGGATATCTTTACACACGTTTATAACCCCAAAGCTGTTTCGCAATTGATTAACAGCTGCAATGTAATTACCTCCGGCATAAACAGGCTTCCGTTTGCGAAAAAAATCTACCAGCTCTATATGCCGCTTATGCCCGGTGCCCTTTTGGAATTTGATTTGCAGGGCTACGATCTTGTCATTT
>WRNF01000202.1 GCA_009776715.1 Treponema sp.
GAGCCTGACCACTGCAAGTGGTTCAGGCGAAGGTTCCCCTCTTGATTTTCACGGTAGTACAAGCCGCTTTAGCGGCGACGTATAATAATTTTCCTTACACTCGCCGACCGAAGGGAGGCATAATAGGATTTTCACGGATTTTTAATTAATTCTGATTAATCAGTGTAAATCCGTGGAAAATCTGTGATAATCCGTGTTATATTGAATATTCGGCACAAGTTTCCAAAGAGATGGTTCACAGTGCAGCGGCGCTGCGGAGGCTTGACATTATCGATCGTTTTAAATTATAATTTTTTTAAATATCTGAAAGCCCCTTGCAGAATGGCTAATTAAACATGCATCTTTATATATGGAAAGGAAACAAGGATGAACTGGTTCAGCAATATTAAAATTCGAAATAAACTTTTTATACTATTTGGAATACTTTTGCTCATTATGGTTTTCTTTTCGCTGTTTCTTATTGCGCAAATAACTAATCTGGCCAATGACATAAACGAACTGATTTTTTCCTATCAGGCACGTCAAATTTATGTATTAGATGCAATTACAGATTTATCCAGGATGCGGATTGCAAACCTTTCCAGAGGGTATATGCTGGAAGGAGAGGAATTTGCAGAAACAGTTGCCGGAATGCAGGCAGATTATGAGTTAAAATCCTTATCGTTCATGGAGAACCTTCACCGCTTCCGTGATATTGCGCTCGCTGACACCAGGTTTACTGAATATGAAAGGCAGGCACGAATTGTTGCCGTAAGGGGAATTGAAAATACCTTTGCCAGATATTTAGAAGTTGGCAAAAATATTTTTACAGCAGTAGAGAAGAAGAACAAAGAAGAAGTATACAGGGCTTTTTTAGAAACCATTCCCATTGGAAATGAGCTTGATGGAAAACTGGAGGAACTCCGTGATTTAGTCTTTTCAACGGTTAAACAAAAAACATGGGCATCAACCGATAGAGCCCTGAGTTCAAAAAATACAGCCTATACCGCGACTGCGGCCTTTGTTCTGCTTTCTTTATTAGCATTGCTATTTACAGTCGACAGTATTAATAGGCCGCTGGCGGCACTGAAAACAGCTATAGCGGAAATTTCAAACGGGAACCTGAATTTTCCAATTCGCAGTGAGCGAAAAGACGAATTCGGCATGCTTTCAAACACTATAGGCGATATGGTTGCCAAAATTTCAGAACATAATAAAGTAACCGCTATTATGGATAATTTGGATTCCATGATTTATATTTCAGATTTAAATTATAATTTGCTTTATGTAAACAAACATTTGTCGGATGCATTCGGAATAGACAGAAAAGCATGCATAGGGCAGAAATGTTATAAAGCCACACGGAACAAAGACAGCCCCTGTTCATTTTGCAAATTGCCCGAGCTGCTTCCGCAGAAGGATTCGCTGCCGTCTAAAACCTATGAATATATTTGGGAGGATGTTTTTAATGCATGGACCGGCGGCACGGATTCTATCATGCCCTGGGTAGACGGCTCTTTGGTTTATTTTAGTTCCTCCAGAGACGTGTCGCAGAAAAAAGAACAGGAAGAAAAATTGAGGGAGGCCATTCATGCCGCGGAAATGGCTTCAATGGCAAAATCTTCTTTCCTTGCCAACATGAGCCATGAAATTCGCACCCCCATGAATGCTATTCTTGGCATTACGGAAATTCAATTGCAAAACGAAAAACATCCGGCGGCATTAAAAGATGCTTTCAGCATGATCTACAGTTCCGGTGATTTACTGCTCAGCATTATCAACGATATACTGGATTTATCAAAAATTGAAGCGGGCAAGCTGGAATTAATACTGGCTCAATACGACACGGCAAGTTTGATCAATGATACTGTTACGCTGAATATAATGCGTGCCGGCAGCAAACCGATCACTTTTGAACTTTCTATCGATGAAAACCTGCCGGCAGCTTTGATTGGAGATGAACTCCGCATAAAGCAGATTTTAAACAACGTGCTTTCCAATGCATTTAAATATACAGATAAAGGCCTTGTAAAACTCTCGATTTCCGTTGAAGCAAATAACCCAAGCCTTGACTCGGGCATAATGATTGTGTTCAACATCAGCGACACCGGCAGGGGCATGACTGATGATCAGGTAAGCAAACTGTTCGATGAATATACACGCTTCAACATGGAATATAACCGTAAAACAGAAGGAACCGGGCTGGGCATGAGCATTACCCAAAATTTAATAAATCTAATGAACGGAACTATATCAGTAAAAAGCGAGGTAAACTGGGGGTCGGTGTTTACCATTCGTTTACCGCAAAAAATGGTAAGCTCTAAAGTATTAGGCAAGAAAGTGGCAGAGGGCCTTCAGAATTTTAAAACCAGCGGAGAGAAACAGTTAAAAAGGACGCGAATTGTATTTGAGCCTATGCCGCATGGCAGGGTGCTGATAGTGGATGATGTTGAATCGAACCTTTATGTCTGCAAAGGGCTTATTGCGCCTTACGGAATTCAAACTGAAACTGCCATAAGCGGGTTTGAAGCGATAGATAAAATTAAATCCGGCGAAGTTTATGACATTATATTCATGGATCATATGATGCCGCAGATGGACGGCATAGAAACGGTAAAAAATCTGCGCAGCCTGGGTTACTCGCATCCCATTGTCGCGCTGACCGCAAACGCTGTTGCAGGGCAGTCAGATGTATTTTTGGCAAACGGTTTTGACGGCTTTATTTCAAAGCCTATCGACGTGCGTGAATTAAACACAGCATTAAAAAAGTTTGTGCGCGATAAACATCTGCCCGAAACTGTTGCACCAGTTGAGCCTCAGATTTTACCCGAAGAGGAAGAGCCGTCAATGCTGAGTGAATTTCCGGAATTAGCCGAAGCTTTTATAAATGATATTTTAAAAGTCTCAACTGTGCTGGAATCTACTCATAAAAAGAAGGGTATTTACACCGACGACGAAATTCAGACTTTTATCATCTCTGTCCACGGTTTGAAAAACGTGCTGGCGAATATTGGCGAATCTGAACTTCGCAGCGTTGCAGAAAAATTAGAACTGGCAGGACGCAATAAGGATACAACCGCAATTTCATCCGGCATTCCGGATTTGCTGAACAAGCTGCCGCCAGTAATCGAAAAACTTAGGAACATAAAATGTTAAAAAAATATAAATTACTTTTATTTTTAGCGATCTTTATTATCATCGTTATTGCCGCAGCCGCTTTTTACATGTTGTTTTTAAAAGAAAAAACGGAGACGGCAATTGCAGCAGATACGGAGATTAATTTCGGTTATATTGCAGCCGACCAACTGCACAGCCCCGCAGTAATGGTCATGAAAGAAAAAAAACTTCTTGAAGCTGCCGGTTTTTCTGTCAATTGGCATGAATATTTAGCAGGGGCCTATGCGATGCAGGATATGGTTGACGGGGAAATTGATTTTGCCTGCTGCGGCATTGTTCCCATTATGACTACCCATGCGCAGGAAGAAAAATTAGCCGTCATTGCAGGCGCTAATCAGGAAGGGTCCAGTCTTGCCGTGAATAATTCCATTGTCACAGTCAAGGGACTGGACAATGCGTTAATCGCCACTCCGGGAGCCGGATCAATTCAAGACCTTTTGCTGACCCAGATAGCTGTTGAAAATAATATCCGCATAAGGCATATGACCATGAGCGTTTTAGATATGCCTGTTTTTTTTCAAAGAGGGGAAATTGACGGCTTTATTGCATGGGAACCGTATCCTGCCGGCACAATTGAACAAACGGGCCATATGCTGATTAGCTCCCATGAAATAATGCAGGGACATCAATGCTGCGTTCTTGTGACCACAGAAAAATTCCTGCAGAGCGATCCGGAAACCGTACAAAAACTGCTGGAGGTGTATGATAATGCCTACAGATGGTTTATGGCAAACCAGGACGAATCAATAACAATGATTGCCAAGGCCACCGGTATGCCCGAAGTTACAATCCGCAATGCCATTGTTACCGTTAATTACCCTTACCCTCCCTATTGCAATACAGGGAGTATGCGCCCTATCGCTCAAACCCTCATAGAAATCGGCAGAATCACTGCAGTTAAAACAGAAGAACTGGATTCTTTTATAGAAAGTTTATATCATCCTGATATGCTGGGAAAAGTTTTAGGGAACCTCTGATTGTAATAGGGGAACTTCTAAAATCTTCAGTTTTTAGAAGTTTTCTTACTTTATGTTTTTAGATGGACCCTTAAACTAAGGCGGTTTTTACAATTTGGGCGCCAAGAACAGAAAGCCTGCCCGCTAAATTTTCATAGCCGCGTTCAATCTGGTAAATATTGCGTATAACGCTTTTCCCCTCGGCACACATTGCAGCAATAATCATCGCCATGCCTGCACGCACATCGGGGCTAATAAGATCAGAGCCATGCAGTTTTGAAGGACCGGAAACCACAGCACGGTGAGGATCGCATAACACTATCTGCGCTCCCATTCTGATTAGTTTGTCGACAAAAAACATTCGCGATTCAAACATTTTTTCGTGGATAAGCACTGTTCCTTTTACCTGTGTTGCGACTACCGTTATAATGCTGGTAAGATCGGGGGGGAAGCCTGGCCAGGGTGCATCGTCAATTTTTGGGATAATGCCGCCCATGTCATAGTTTACTTTCATTTGCTGGTTTTTGGGAACGTGAATAACAGTGCCTTCCTGCGCCCAGGTAATCCCCAGTTTACCAAAAGCAATTTTCGCAGAACGCAAATCCTCCGAACG
>WRNF01000203.1 GCA_009776715.1 Treponema sp.
AGAAACTACCGTGATATTGACACCTAAAGGGTTACACAGTATTATACAATTATGATTCAATCTTTTAAACATAAAGGTCTGGAACGGTTTTTTNGGGTCATTGTATNGAACNATTACGGAAACCGGTTCATCCCGGNAAAGTCTTTTTATTGGATGTTTTAAATCCATTGGAATTAACAGTTACTGATGCTGCCCGTATGATGGGGATAACACGGAAAGCGCTTTCAGAATTGGTAAATGAAAAATCATCATGCAGTCCGCAAATGGCATTAAGAATAGCACAAGTTACGCAAACCAGTGCAGAAAGCTGGCTTGCAATGCAGGCAAAACTTGATCTCTGGAAAGCCTGCCGGAACATAGGACTTTAGCAACCTTTCACCTGGGTATGCGAATCTCCCTTCCCCGCCTGGCTTGGGAGGGAAATCAAATAACACCGCCTGCATTATTTGCCAGCATATATTCCCGTAATACTGAATTTATTTTTGTTTGATACCCTTTGCCAAAGGAACGAAACCATTCCAGTACATCGGCATCATAATTAATCTTTACAGGTATTTTAACAGGCCGGTACAAAGAACGGTTAAGCAGTTTCGCAGGCACAAACCGCGCCAGTTGCTCTTGCGTCAGGGCCGGCATATCTGAAAAATCAATATCCTTATCCTGCAATTTTTTTAGTTTGTTGATTCGTCCCTCATCAAGAGGAGGCAGATCATTAAGGGTTCTTACTACAATTGGCATAATATTTCTCCTGTTCATTTTTAGATGCCCGCCGGGCAGAAATTAAACGTACCGTATCTTCATCCGGTTCTGTTTCTACTGCAAATAATACAACACCTGCTACAGTGCCAAGAAAAATCCACCTGATTTCTTCGCTTGAACTATGTTCTTCGTCAAAAAAATCAAGCCTGTCAGGGTCATACCATGCGCGCACCGCATCGTTGAAATCAACCCCATGTTTTTTCAAATTTTCGAGGTTCTTTTTTTCATCCCATAAAAATCGTATCATATTTCATACCTATTAGAATATACCCCTATTTTATGATTATTGTCAAGTGCTATAAGACTATCGGACTTTAGGCAAATTCAGTCATTTTTATATACTAATAGCAGATAATTGACTAAAATATAGGGAATCAAAATTAAGTCAAGATTCTGTAATAATAGTTGCACAACTATATGCAATTGACCGCAGTAGGTTTAAGAATAGAATTTCAAAAGCAGCAAAAGAAACAATGGAACAAGTAGAAATAGGTATGAAACTGGTTTTAGGAATGAATTAGAAGCCGGTCGCTTTTATGGCACATTGAGTTGCAGTCAACACCTGAAGTATTGCATTCAAACAAATAATCCTGTATACTGTAAAATATGAGAGTATACCCTGAAAAACGCCCTGTCCGTTTTTTTAATACGACAGGCCCTTGTAATCCTTGGGACCATTATATGCTGCCGCCGGAAGATCGCCTTGTGGGAGTTCAACTGCACCGGTATATACGCGATAAACTCTATTGGGTGCTTCATGCCCCCCGCCAGACCGGTAAAACTACCTTTTTGCAAAGCTGGGCAAGGGAAATCAATTCCGGCGATGAGGCGGTTGCCTGTTATGTAAGCGTAGAACGTTGTCAGGGAATTGCTTCATCTGAACGCTGTATGCCGGATCTTTGTAAAGCAATACAGGATTACGCATCATTTTCAGAACTGCCCATACCCGAATATAAAACAGATGGGCCAAACAGTATGCTGACAGAAACATTAAAAAACTGGTCGGATATCTGCGCTCCAAAACCGCTTGTAGTATTGTTTGATGAAGTTGATGTGCTTGAGGGCGAAGCTCTTGTCAGTTTTCTACGGCAATTACGGGGCGGTTTTGCAGAAAGAGGCACTGGAAAGTTTCCTGTTTCAATAGCGCTGGTGGGAATGCGTGACTTAAAAGATTATATCACACAGGCAAAAGGGGGAGTCCCGGTAAACCCCGGATCACCTTTTAATATAAAAGAAGATTCTACGACAATTGGTAATTTTAGCCGGGAAGATATAACACATCTTTTTGCCCTTAGAACTGAAGAAACCGGACAGGACATAACAGAAGAAGCCCTGAATTATGTGTGGGAACAGTCCCGCGGCCAGCCTTGGATTGTAAATTCTCTTTTTAAAAGAGCCACCATGCGGGTGCTTAACGAAGACAGTTTTGAAACAGTTAGGCTTGAACACATCATGGAAGCCCGTGAACAGATAATCCTTGCAAGAGAAACCCACCTTGATTCCCTGGCTTACCGCCTTGATAATCCGGAAATCAGAAAAATAATTGAAACCCTTATAACAGGTAAAACAGATCCAAAACTCAGTGAAAGCGATGCGTTCCGCCTGTGTCTGGATTTAGGCTTGGTTTCCCGTGAAAAAGGCACGATTTCAGTGGCTAACCCCATATACCGTGAAGTGCTTGCCCGGCAAGTGACCACTGGCCCTCAAGATGCTATCCCCGAACCTGAATGGCAGTGGGAAACGGATGACGGTTTTCTTGACATGGATGCGCTGTTAAGAGAGTTCCAAAAATTCTGGCGAAGACACTCTGAAATATGGGAAGAAAAAATGGATTACACCGAGGCGTTTCCGCATTTATTGCTGATGGCTTTTTTACAGCGGGTGTTAAACGGCGGAGGACACATTGACCGTGAATATGCCGCTGGCCGGGGCCGCATGGACCTTGCCGTAGAGTACAACAAAAAAACGTATATCATCGAAATAAAATTGATACATTCTTACGATACGCCTGCCGAGGTTCGTGAAGAGGGACTTGAGCAGATAACAAGATACCGTGATAAAATTGACAAAACAGCCCCTTCCTATCTGGTCATTTTTGACCGCCGCCCGGAAGCAAAAGAAAAGCCCTGGGACGAAAAGATAGGCTGGGAACAAGAGGGCGATATTACATTATTAAGATGTTAAAGGATTTACCCTACAGTAATTTTGCAAAAGACTTTAGTTTACCGGGTTCAATGCGGGTGCCTGGCACCTCAAGGATGCTTCTCGCAACTTTATTGCCAAGGGCGGCGCATTTTCGGACAGGTTTCCCGCGAATCCAGGCAGAGCAAAAGGCAGCGCAAAAAGCATCCCCGGCGCCGACCGTATTACGCGGAATAACTGCATATGTTTCCTCGTGATGGATATTGCCGCCGGCCAGAATCACAGCGCCGCTTCCTCCTAATTTAATAACAATGACGGGAAAAATATCGCCTTCGGTTATACATTTTAAAACAGGGCATATATTTTTTAAAACAAAGCTTTCTTTCTCGCGCCCGCTTGCGGAAAAATCAATACTAACGTTGTCTTTTCTGATAGTTTGATAAAAAGTTATGGCTTCATCGGCATTCATAAAAATAATCATGGGGTAGTTGCGGCAGTACTGGAGTAAATCAGCCGTTTTTTCCTGAATTTGAAACACCGACCCAACATCAAGCGCAATGGGCATTCCGCGGCGATCGGCAAATTGAAGGATCTGCTGCACCAGAGGCCGCTGGTCAAGCAAGAAACCGTCCAGCACCACCATTTCTGCACCGGAAATAAGTTCCGCATTAAAGTTTTCCTGGGTTAATTCAACTGCGGCTCCCGGTGATGCGGCAACGCGGATTTTGCTTTTGCCTGTATCTTCTTCATTGGAAGAACTGCCGCAGTTAAAAGCAAAAAATAAACCCGTTCTTTCTTTGCCGGTTGCCAGATACGGAATGACTCCTGCCGAACTTAAATCATTTTCAAAAATTGCCGCAAGATCATCGCTGCCCACGCAGCCGGCAAAAGCAGCGCTCATTCCCAGCATAGCGGCAATTTTTGCCGCATTTGCAGAAACGCCGCCTGAACTGAATGTTGCGGTTTTAGCGCTTTTTAACTCTTCAAGAATTTTTTGCGCAAGCCCCCGTTCAATATGCTGTGCCGGTTCTGTGATGCCTATCCTGTCAAGCCAGGCAGAATCGGCCGGTGCAAACACATCGACAATAGCATTGCCAATACAAAACAATTCCACAGGCGCGGAAGAAGGCTGGCTGCAGTTAATGTTCATTTTCTCTCCTTATGAAAGCAACAAATATGCCAATTGATAACAGGGAATCTCTAAAACCCCAATTGGGTTTTTAATGGTTCCCTACATTAAAACATCATCTATCTATATTTTATCAGAATTTTCTAAAATTAAACATATTGGACTTATTCGGATCCAGGACAAGCGCATACCCCAAAAATATTACAAAAAAACAAAAATTTTCCATAATTTATCTTGACTAGGATTGCATTTTTATGGTATTTTAATAAATCAATGTAAATTCGCAAAATTATGCACATTTATAAGTTATGCATGTGTATATTGTAATTAAAGCAGATTTGCCCTTGTAGCTCAGTTGGCAGAGCATATCCATGGTAAGGATAAGGTCATCAGTTCGATTCTGATCGAGGGCTTTTAATGATTCATGGCATTACAAAGCCAAACGTTTTAACTTGAGGTTTAATAAATAAACTGCAAGTGTTTTTTATATTGAGAGGTTGTTTTATGGCAAGCAAAAAAAAGACAGCGGTTGAGTTAATAGCCCTGCAATGCAGCGAATGCAAGAGACGGAATTATACTACCAGCAAAAACAGGCGGAATCTTCAGGAAAAACTGGAATTCAAGAAATTTTGTCCTTTTGACCGCAAACATACTCTACACAAAGAGAGTAAAATAA
>WRNF01000204.1 GCA_009776715.1 Treponema sp.
AAATGCTTAATGAGCAATTTTGTAAATCCTTATATAGCAAGGACTTACGGATGCTGCTTTTAGAGAAAATAATGCGAATTATACTTTTCGGAGGGGACTCAAGAATTAAAATTTAAAAATAATCCGTGATAATCCGTGTAAATCCGTGGGCTATTAACTATAGCTTCACAAGTTACCAAAGAGATGATTCGCAACGCAGCGCAGGGGCTTGATGACATTACTTTAAAGATTGTAAATATTTTCTTGAATAAAATTCATCATTTCCCTGCGGTATAGTTCCTCTGCAATGCCGGAACTGGAAAGAAAAGATTCCCAATGTTCCAAAAAATCGGCGACAATGCGGCGGCTTAAGGGAAGGCTTTTTCCAATAAGAATGCTTTCGCTGTCTTTGTCTCTTAAAATTGAGCCGGATTTATAAATTACCCTTATATCGCTTAAAGTATTTTTTTGAATTTTTGCAATAAATATTGCCGTCCTGCTGATGTTTTTTCCTCCGCTAAATTTATAGTATGCCGAATAATCCCATTTTTCCAGGGGTATCCGTATTCTGGCAATAATTTCATGGGGAGCCAGGGCTGTTGTATCGTGCGTAAATGCAAAACGGGCAGCGGATATCCAGCGAGCGGAAATTTTTGTCCTAAATTCGTACAATGCGTCCAAAGCGGCAAGAACCGGCACTAAATCCAGCTTGCCGCCGGAAAAGCCGATATTGCCGCCTATGGTTGCTAAATTGCGAAGCTGAATTCCGGCAATATTTTCAAGGCAGCATCTTAAAACATCGGGAACAATTTCGCCNAGATCGGTTATTTGGCCAAGTTTAACCATAGCGCCAATTTCTAAATAACGCTCCGTNCGGCTTATTCTGTGNAATTCCTCTATTCTGTCAAGCAAAATAATCGATTGCGGAAGGTCCGGGGTTTTCCATGACTGTGTATGAATAAAGGTTGTCCCTCCTGCATACAAAATGCCTTCAGGAGAAGCATCCCAGGCATTGAATAGTTCTGCCGTATTTGAAGGATAAAATACCTGTATAGGTTTATCTTCCATAAAGCCTCTTCTGCCGAATTTCCATCGCTTTCTCTATTCCTTCGAGCAGTTTGTCCGGTTCGGTACAACGGCATTGTATCCCGTTAAACGCTTTTAAAACTTCCTCTTTATCTAATATTTTATTTTTTTCAAGCAGTGTTTCTGTAATAAAAATTTTAGCGCTTGTGCAGTACCCGCAGCTTTCCAAACCTGCCTGCGAAAATCCGCTTACAATATCATTATATTCATCTGTCTGCGAAAAACCTTCAATGGTGACAATTTCATTGCCGCGCAGCTTAAAAGCCGGAATAAGGCATGCAAGGCAGACATTTCCGTTCATCAACACGGTGCAATTTCCGCATTTTCCGCATAAACAAGCCGCTTTTGCGCCAATTAAACCAAATTCCTCCCGCAGTATGTCAATCAACCTGACATTTGCTTTATTGTCAATTACCACATCCTCTCCATTCAGAATAAATCCAATGATCATGCTGTATCTTTCTCCTTGTCTTTTGCAAGGCAGACATTCCAAAGGTCAAGAGCCGTTAACGGAATAGATTGAAAATAATGATTCATTGTCTGCGAAACAGCCTGCATGTAGGCGGATGGAATACAGGAATACGGAAGATCTCCTAACCCTTTTGCTTCTTCATTTTCATTGTTAATAAATTCAACATTAATTGATGGCATTTGCAAAGGAGAAATAATACTAAAATTATCAATTTGATCTTCTGGGATTATTCCATTGACATATTGAATCTGCTCCTTGTATGCCCATCCAAGCGCTTGCACCGAAGATTCTTTTAAACAACGTACGGCATTATCTTTATTATAAATTTTCCCTCCGTCAACACTTAACCATATCCCGCGTACAATGGGGATATATTCAATGCTGGCAATTTCTGTTTCAACAACTGCTGCCATGCAGCCGGGATTTGAAAAACTGCCGGAATCTATTTGATCTTTTTCTGATTTAGAAAAATGTTCTTCCCATATCCTGTTCCTGGGAAACTGCATCATTTTTTTTACCGTGATTGGCAAAGGGTTACGGAACCGCAATTTCCGTATTTTCAGGCATGCCTGCTCAATAAGCCTGGATACAATAACCGTATAACGCGACATAACATAAGGGCCAGGATCAAAAGAACTGTTTTTCTTGATTCTGACCTTGTTTACATCCACTCCCAAAATTTCCATGGCAATTTCGGTCCATATATTTTCATAAACTTTGCCGGAATATGCAATGTCAGTATTAATCTCCAATGAACCATTTTTGCCAAGCATCAATTCTACGCCGAATGCCTTTTTTCCACGGCCATAGTGCAGCAGCCCATTCCCCTGATATCCTAAAGCCATGCCTATTCCCCTGTGCATATCTCCATGTGAAAAATCTTTTGCCAATAATGAATAAGCCGCATGTTTTCTCTCAAAATCACTCATCTGCAAAACGGAATCAAGAAGCTGCGCCGACTGCATTGTTTCATTCAAGGGCAGACCCGAGGGGAGTTTTTTTTCTGTCAAAAAAAAATTTTTTCGCCATTGCGCCGGGTTAAGGGAAAATTGCCTGCAAATTTGCCCAATATGCTGTTCAATTGCAAAATTTCCCTGCGAAAAACCAAAACCGGCAAAGGGCCCCTGCGGAGGGATGTTTGTTTCTATGCAATAACCCTGAAAAAGAATATTTTTAACATTATAAATTCCCAGGCAGCCCAGATAGGCCTGATCTATTGTTTCTGCTGCGTTAACCGCATAAGCCCCCTGGTTAACAAAGCATTGGATTTTTAACCCTAAAATATCNCCNTTNTCATTATGCGCGCTTGCAATTTTAATTTTAGTTTGACAGCGTTTTGGAGAAAAAGCAAAATCTTCCGATCTTGAAAGCGTTAGCCTCACCGGTTTACCAGTCAGCAGGGAACCTAAAGCTGCATGGCAGGCAATAAACGAAGGGTACCATAACTTTCCGTCCAAATGCATTCCGGCATTGGCTGCCACCACCTCCACTGTAGACAATTCAAGGTTAAGCGCCGCCGCAACCGATTGTTTTACATGGTACGGCCATTGGGTGGCCGTCTGTATCACTATAAATTTATCAAGATTATTATTGTTTTTCCGTGTTGATTTATTTTTATTTTCAGAATGAGGCGGCCCTTGCTCAATATAGGTCACCGCTCCAACCGTTTCAGAATACCAATGTTCCTGAATGCCTGTATTGTATTCATTATTGATGACAGATGCAGCGTCTTCAAAAGCGCCTTCCGGGTTTCCTATGCGCCGTTCAACGGTAAGTTTATAATCATTGTCTTCATTTATTGAAAAAACNGGAGCNTCATCTTCTACAATTACATTGCAATTATTTGCATATTCTTCCAATTTTCTTTTGTTTGGCCCCAGCAATAACGCAAGGGGTTCGCCATAATAAGACAGCTTTTCATCGGCAAGGATGGGAATCTTCAAGTCATGCAGGGAATTTTTTCCCGGAATGTCTTTTGCGGTTGCCAGGGTATATTCCTGCGGAAGGTGGGGACATTTAATCGAAACGAGCTTCCCTTTTGAAACGGGCGACCTAATGGTAACGGCATACAGCATATCGGGAAGATATACATCGGTAACAAAATAATTCATTCATTAATGAGTATAACTTTTAGCAACTGATTGCACAACATCAATTACTTTATTAACCTGANTTTTTTTCATTCCCGGCCATATTGGCAGGGAAATTTCCTGGCTGCAGCTTTTAACCGTTTGCGGAAAATCATTGATTTTCAGGCGATACCGTTTTTTATAATAGGGCATGGTATGCAGGGGAATAAAATGCACAGATACGCCTATGCCTGCTTTTTTTAGGCTTTCAATAAAGGCATCACGCTGCATTTTTAATTTTTTAAATTGTATGCGCAGCGGATACAGGTGGCGGGCATCGCCCGGACCGGTCGGCGGAATGATAAAACATTCATCGTTTGCAAAGGCGCTGTCATAAGCATTTGCAATTTCTTTGCGCATCTCCAAAAGTTTCCATGCCCGCGAAAGCTGAACACGGCCAATAGCGGCCAGTATATCGGGCAGATTGTACTTGAAACCCGCCTCTACCACCTGATAGTACCAGGCGGCATTGGCGCTTGTATAACGGTTCCATACAGTGCGGTCAATGCCATGCAAGCGCATAAGGGAAATTCTTTTGGCAATGGCCCTGTCCCTGCAAACGACCATGCCCCCCTCGCCGGTGGTGATGGTTTTGGTCGCATAAAACGAAAAAACGCCAATATCGCCGACGGTCCCTGCAAAAACCGGCGGCTTGTTTCCGTTTTCCTTTTTCGCTGCAAAAGCCGGGAATGCATGCGCCGCATCCTCTATTACTTTTAAACCATAGCGGCAGGCAATTTCCATGATTGCATCCATGTTGCAGGGCAGCCCGCCAAAATGCACCGGAATTACCGCTTTTGCTTTTTGAGGCAGAAGCCGCTGTACGGCCTTTTCCAGGGAATCAGGGTCCATGTTGAAAGNGCCGGGACATGTNTCAACAAAAACCGGATCCGCGTCAAGGTACCGGACTGCTTCCGCAGTGGCGGCAAAGGTGCAGGACGGGACAANNACTTTGTCTCCCCTGCCCACCCCGCATGCTTCCAGCGCAAGATGCAGGCCGCTGGTCGCCGAGTTGACCGCAAGGCACAGGGGCAA
>WRNF01000205.1 GCA_009776715.1 Treponema sp.
CCGTTTTCGCTGCTCCGTGAATTTATGGCATGGATTATGGAAGCAAAAAAACAATTTCTTATCATTGGAAATATTAATGCCATAACTTATAAAGAAATATTTCCACTTCTTAAAGAGAATAAGGTATGGTTAGGTAATAATTACATGGTTAATGGCGGCGCAATGTTTTATGAAATACCTGAAAACATCGCTAATTTAGAACAGGTTCGTGAAATAAAAACAAACACGAAAGGAAAAAAAATATACATCACTCGTGTTCAAGGTGTAAGATGGTTTACGAATCTTGATCACGGCCGCCGACATCAACCTATTTCATTTATGACAATGGCAGACAATTTAAAATACAGTAAACATAAAGAAATTAAGGGGAAAAAGACTTACAATAAATATGTAAATTATGATGCAATAGAGGTTCCTTTCGTTGATGCAATACCTTCCGATTATGACGGTTTAATGGGCGTGCCTGTATCTATCCTTGACAAATACTGCCCTGATCAGTTTGAAATACTTGGTACAAATCTAACGCTTGGTAAGCCTATATCAGAAATAGCAAAAAAAGGAACTTATGCACAGGGCGGACCTAGTTTTTATATAAAGAATAGCAATAAAACTTACGACAGGATATATACTCGTATTATTATCAAACATAAAAGAGGCTTAAAATGAAAACAGAATTAAAAAAATATACTGTTAAAGAAATGGTAGACGGTTTTGTGTATAATGAACTGGAAGGAAAAGGCTTGTTTGGATTAAAAGGCACATTAACAATACAGCCGGAATATCAACGTAATTATATTTACGCAGATGGTAAAAAAGATGTAGCGGTAATAAAATCTTTATTAAAAAGCTATCCTTTGGGTTTATTTTATTTTAACAACGTAACAAAAACAAAATATGAGGTATTAGACGGTCAACAAAGAATTACTTCTATTGGCCGTTTTACGACAAATAAATTCGCTATCCGTGATGATGATGAAAATGAGTATAATTTTACTTCTTTACCTGATGACAAGCAGAAAATAATCATGAATAGTGAATTGTTAATATACCATTGTGAAGGAACGGAAACGGAAATAAAAGAATGGTTTAAAACTATAAATATCGCAGGAGTTCCATTAAATAGTCAGGAGTTATTAAATTCAATATATTCCGGTCCATTTGTAACGCTTGCAAAAGCGGAATTTAGCAATTCTNCCAATCCCAATATCCAAAAATGGAGTTCGTATATTTCAGGTTCGGCGCAACGGCAGGATTTTCTTGAAACTGCTTTGTTATGGGTTTCAGCTTCAAAGGGTATGGATATATCGGGTTACATGAATAAACACCGGCAAGATAATAACATAAACGAACTAAAAAAATATTTTACATCTGTTCTTGACTGGGTTTCTGTAGTGTTTACTGATGTCGAAAAAGAGATGAAAGGTTTGGAATGGGGGCGCTTGTATGAAGAAAACAAAAAAAATTCTTATGATCCTGCCAAAGTATCAAAAGCTGTTCAAAAACTTATGGCTGATGTATATGTAAGAAACAAAAAGGGTATATTTGAATATATTCTTGGCGGGGAACAGAAGAAAAAGTTATTGGAAGTACGGGTTTTCGATGATGCAACAAAACAGTCTGTTTATAAAAAACAAACCGCCGAAGCAAAAAGCAAGGGGAAATCCAACTGCCCCTTATGCGCTGTGGGGCATGACTTGCAAAAGGCAAAAATATGGGAACTAAAAGAAATGGATGCAGACCATGTTGCTGCATGGAGCAAGGGCGGAGCAACCGCTCTTAAGAACTGCCAAATGCTCTGTAAAACACATAATCAGGCAAAAGGGAATAAGTGAACGCTTAAATGTTTCTTTGCCATTGATTATTGAGCCTCTTACATAAACTTTATTTGGATCTTGTTCAATATCACGATTTGATCCAATAAGTTCAAATTGGTCAGGTTTAAATTTATCAAAGAATGTAACCGGTACACCCATAACACCTTCATAATCCTTTGGTATTTCTGTTACTTTCTTTGCTTTTGTTTAGAAGCTCTCACTCGGTACATTTATTTTGCATGGTGGTCCATGGTTTAAAATGCATATGGCAGTTATGGCGCTTAGGCGGTAATTTACAATCTCTGGTTATTTTGCAGCGTTACTTGCCTAAATTGCTCGGATGCATTATTGAACAATTCAACAAGGACAGGATCAAAACGGGTTCCGCTGCCTTCGGTGATTATTCTGACCGATTCTTCGTGGGAAAAAGCTTTTTTATATGGGCGGGTAGATGTAAGCGCATCATACACATCGGCAATCGCCATAATTCGGCCCAAAAGAGGAATATTATTTTCTTTAAGCCCGCGGGGGTATCCTGTACCGTCCCATTTTTCGTGATGGCTTGCTGCAAATATTCTTGCATATTTTAGAAAATCACATTCTTTTGTCATTGTTTCAATTTTTTTTATAATTTCTTCTCCGTAACTGGCATGTTTCTTCATTTCCTCAAATTCATCATTATTAAGGCCGCTTTGTTTTCTAAGAATAAGATCATCTATGGATATTTTTCCCACATCGTGCAATTGGCTGGATTGAAGCAGCAGGTCTGTGTACCACCCTTTTGTTTCTTCGGTAAAAAGGCCGCATCTTTTTATTTCTTCCAATAAAATTCTAATTCCCGCCTGGGTGCGTTCAATATGGCCGCCGGTGTCAGGATCGCGGTATTCTACCATTTCCGCCATGGTTTTTAATAAAGCATTTTGCAGGTCTAAAACATCCTGGGTTTTTTCCCTCACCATCTCCTGCAAATTGTCGTTGAAGCGTTTAAGTTCCTCTGTCTGCCTTTCCAGGATTTTTCGTTGTTCTTCTACCAAAAGATGCACTTCAACACGTTTAAGAAGCAGGTGCGGCTGAAAAGGTTTGGTAATATAATCGATTGCTCCCAGGGTAAGCCCTTCAAATTCATCGTCAGAATCGGTTCGTGCAGTTACAAAAATAACCGGTATGGCTTTAGTCCTGGGATTTCCCTTTAATACTTTTATTGCCTCGTAGCCGGTTATTTCCGGCATGTCAACATCCAGCAAAATCATCGCGGGGCTGTTGTTTTCCAGAAGGCTGAACATTTTTTTCGCAGAGGGCGCTGTGGCAACATCGTACTTTTCTTCCAGCACATTTAAACCAAGCCTAAGATTTGTTGGGCTATCGTCCACCAGCAAAATTAGTTTTCTTTCAGCTTCCATTAAGCTTGTTATCCTTTTTTTATTCTTTAAACATTAATTAATTTTTCCACAATTTCTTTTGCATTGTCGTATTCTGCCATCATTACTTCATCGGATATTTGTTCAAGGGCTTCTTTAACAGACGGATCCAAAGGCTGCTGCCCGGACGCTTCTTTTATTTCTTTTAAAATACGGTTAATGTCACTGGCTTTTTGTGAATCCAGCGCCGCGTTAAAATTCTTTAAAAGTGAACCGCAAACATCAAAAAAAGAAGATTGCGATGCAGATTGGGTTTCCGGC
This sequence comes from Treponema sp., assembly GCA_009776715.1. Next base: position 3,494 of record WRNF01000205.1, read on the forward strand.
GTTTCGGTATTCATGGCAGCTTTAATATTCTCTATCAGTTCTGTTAGACGATCCGCAAAAAAAGGAAATTTTTCCTGTATTAAAGTTAAATTATCTGCCCTGCCGGCAGCTTCCAGTTCTGCGGCAAGGGCGGAAACATTTGCAGATCCTATGGAAGCGCACACGCTTTTTAGTGCGTGTACATGGGTAACAAACAGCGGCAGGGCATCTGTTCCCGGCACGTTTTTTATCAGGGAAAGCCGATTTTCCGCATCTTTGCAGAACATGGACAGTACGGTAAAATAACCCGATGCCGTGCCGCCTGTCATGGCTATTCCCCGCTGACAGTCAAGTTCCGGAATATTAAATAACGGTGAGTTAGGTGNTAGAAACGAAGATTGTTCTTTCATTTTACTGCCTCAATTAAAAAAANTTTTCTACACAGTCAATAAAGGTTGACGGATCAAATGGCCCGNTAATGTAAAGCACTGGAATATCATTGATTGTCTGCGAAGGAGAATCTGCAGCGTNATTTTCTGCCATATCAGCATTCATAAGAATTAAGGCAGGGNTGTTTTTTTCCAATAGCTTGTGCATTTTTTCTATTGACGGCGCGGTTGCCACATCGTAATTTTCCTCCAGCGCGCTCATGCCCATTTTAAGGTTCGTTCGGTTGCTGTCCACCAGCAAAACAAGCTGTTTTTCTGTGTCCCATTTCCTCTTCTCTTTTGGAATCCACCGGTCGAGCATTTCGTCAAGTTTGGAAACATCAATGGGCTTGGCAAGGAAATCATTGAAACCTTTGTCTAAAAACATTTCTTTCATTCCAATAATTGCATTGGCTGTTAAAGCAATTATAGGCATATTTTTTATATGCTCATCTTCAAGTTCCCTAATAATTGCCGTTGTTTCAATGCCGTCCATTTCCGGCATCATATGATCCATGAACACCAGATCGTAATTCCGTTGTTGTACCAGTTTAATGGACTCAATTCCGCTTAAACATGTATCCACCTGGGCTTTGTAGGGAGCAAGAAGGCCTTCTGCCACTTTAAGGTTAGTGGGCAAATCGTCAACAANTAATATTCGCGATTTTGGAATGGTAAANCGGATTGCATTCACCGCCGCAGAATTGTCAAAATAATCATGTTTATCTGTTTTTCCGTTCAGTGTATTCGCAATAGAAAGGGACTGCGCCGGCAGCGAAATAAAACGAACGTG
>WRNF01000206.1 GCA_009776715.1 Treponema sp.
CGCCTTGCAAAAACATAAAAACCATTACCGGACGCTGTAACTCTCGAGCCCAGAGAAGCTGTGTTATTAAGTTTCATTTCGCGGTCGCTACTGTATCCGGATATACCGCCGGCATATACACTGTCATTATAACTGGAAAAAGCGCTTATCTGCCCTGCGCTGAAGCACTTGGTAATTTCAGTATCATGATTTTGATAACCTGCCAAACCTCCAACGCCTAAATATTGACCTCCGCCGCTGGTATTATTGGCCATTACATTACCAAGCGAATAGCAATTTTCAATTTTGCCTATGTATAAAGAACCCGCAAAACCGCCAACGTAAGAAGTATTTGGAGTATGTAAGGGGGTAAAATTTAAAGCAGAACGTATTGACCCGGTTGCATAGCAGTTATTAATATCGCCTGCATTCCGTCCAACAAAACCGCCAATATAAAACTCATAATTTTTGCATATTGCAATAATATCTGTTCGGGAAAAACAATTTGATAAAGTGCCTATATTTTCAGATGTAAAACCTCCGGCTGAAAGACTGTAACTTTCCGATTCCACAGTAATTAAACCTGCAAGCGAACCGCAGTTATATAAATATATATTGTTATTAATTATAATATTATTTTCTATATTAGTCCATGATGATTGAATATACCCTGCATATCCGCCAACAAAGAAAAAATAATCTGAAAAATTGCGAATAGTTATATTGCCTTCTTCAAAAAATGAATTTGTCATGGTAATATTTCCGCTGCTATTTGATTCAACACTTGTTATTCCAACAACACCGCCGAAAAAACTCATACAGCCAAACTCAAAATCTATGTTCCCTTTTACCCGGCAATTGTTAAAATAAACTGCAGTGCCTGCGCTTGTATAATAGCCTACAAGCCCTCCAAACGCAGTAACATTACTTACATTGCCGTTTATAACAGGTTCAATAAAACCATTAAAAGAGCAATTTTCAAGGTTGGTGTCGGCGGCTATGCCAATAAGCCCGCCAAAGACATCAAGGACAATTGCCTCGTAACCAATAAAATCAAAAAAAGCATCCCGTGAGATTGAAACAGTTCCTCTGATATACAACAGGTCATACATGGTGTTTTCTCTGCTTATGCCGACCGCACCGCCAATGCTCAACCAGCCTTCATCGTTACCCATGTTTCCGCAGACATTTCCATCCGCAGTTACCCTGTCAATTATTAACTTATAAAGAATAATATTATCTGGCCCTAAATCATTGGGATTTTTGTACCCGTTATTTATGGATATTTTATTTTCCGTGCTGCCCGGTCCGGCTTCGCCTGCCACCGCTCCGATTACCGCATTCCCTGAACCGCCGGAGTTACATGCTACAGATAAAGCCGCATAAGAGTTTTCTATTTTTCCCGATCCTTCAATATAACCTGTTATGCCGCCCAGCCATGTTGTTATGCTTCCGGATGGAGTAACACGAAGAGCTGTACCAGTAGTAATTACATTGCAAATACCGGTATCAACAAGGTACCCGGCAAGCCCCCCTGCGTAGAATGCATTGCAATTATTTAAGTAATAAAGATTAATGATGTCATTTTCATCCATACCCAATTTGAAAGTATCCCTTGCAACACTTTGTGTCGCATTTACCACGGTATCCCCATACGCCACCGTAAGATCGCGGATTTCCGCTCCCTGCGCATAACCGAAAATGCCGGTGTATGCGGCGGGGGCAAAGCTGCCGTTAAATGTAATGCTATGCCCGTTGCCGTAAAACTTGCCCCTGAAGGGTTTCTCTTCAACTCCCAGCGGAATCCAGCCGCCGGAAAAATCGGTATTGGAAATGGCAATGTCATTGGCCAGCACATACTGCGCATTGGCATCGTCCAATTGTATATCCGCAAGGTCCTGGGCCGTTTTTATTTCCGTTATCTGCTTTTTCCAGCTCACGCTCATGCCCGAACCCATCGTGCCGAAATTCCATATCTTGATTGGTCCGGTTATCTCGCTGCCGTCTGCGCTCGTTGATTCCAGGTAAATCTGGTACTCATAGATATTTTCCACCGGCCTGCCGTTACGCACATTGCTTGCATTCAGCCGCGGCACCCCGCTGATTGTAAATTTGTTCTTTGCTTCATTCAATGCGGGGTCGTTTGCCCTGGCGCCGTTTATAAAATACCACGCCTTGGGCGTTACTCCAGGGGGATTCTCCCAGCTTACCGTTATTGTATTTCCATCAATATCATAATCGGCATACCATTCGAAAATCGGATTAACAGACACAGTCTGATAGGCATACTTCTTTGGCTCGGGCAGGGGGTTTTCTCCCACAAGGCTTTTTATCCCTTCCCCCAATTCTATCGTTATGATGCTGCCTACCGGCGGATACGCCCCCGCTGTCCCTGCTCCCGGCGTTAAAGTTACCGTTTTCCGCCACGCGTCATACGACAGGCCGAAATAAGGGCTGTAATCTGTTTCGCTTCCAGGCACCGAGGTTTCCGGCCTTCCGGTAACGGCAACAGAGCCTTCTCCGAACCGGGCCGAAGTTTCCTTTATCCCGGCGGCAAAGCTGATTATTATTTCCTGGCTTTTGCTGATTGCGAGATACGGTTCCGATTCGGTCAGGGGAGGGTAAATTTCCATAATGCGGGGCTCGGAAATACAGTAAGGGACAATGGTTATGCCTTTGGTGGTGCTCACCGTAACAGTGGATGCCCTTCCTCTTGGCGGATTAAAAAAAACATATTCCGCAGAGACGGGTTCCAGGGCAAGCAGCAGTGGAACGGTGGGGTTATTTGCCCAGTCCTTGACCGCATCTTCCTCCAGTTCTTTGCTGTAGTAAGCCCTCCACTCCGGCTCTCCGAAGGCCATGCCGGAATTGAACTCCACCTTAAACGGATACCCTTTGCGGGGAGCCGTGCCGCGTTTTTCGTCAACGCAGCCGGATAACTGCGGGCTTTGCCCCCACTCGGTGTTGTACTGCACGCTGACCGAAATTTTAGGAGCGTTGGCCCAGGCAATTTCCTCGTCAATTTTTTTAAGGTAATGAGGGTCTTTCGGTTTGGTAAAAAGATCGCAATTACAAAGGAAAAATGAGCAAAGAAAAATGAGAAATAACAAGGGATATTTTTTTTTCATAAATATTACGCTCCTTAGTTCTTTAATATACTAATATTATATCACATAAGAGCGGGTTTTTCAAGGGTTGTAAATGGAGAATTACCGGTATAAATACAAGGGCAGTAACCTAAATAAAATGCGATGTATCAAGATATGTTTCTTCCGATTGAATTTTTGCTAAATTTGCAAGATAATTTCGGCGCGATTCAACCAGTGTTTTTAATTCATCCAGCATCTTTTGATTAACCATTTCTGCAATTGGAAAAATAAACTGTTCTGTTTCATCGGTATAACGCTTGACAAATTCCGTGGAATTTACAAAACCAAGAGTAATCATATTGGAAATTCTGTCGGCAACTTTTAAAATTTTGGAATTCCACGAACCGGATTCTTTTATTCTTACAAGAAATTTTTCTTTGGTTTCGCCTTGATTTCTGGTAACTTCGAGAACAAGATTGTAAACCTGAGCGCTTTCATAATCAATGCCAAGAATTAAATTACGGTTAAAATCAGGAATATCCTCTAACACATCATGAATTATTGATGCTTTTAAAAGGATTGAGTTGATATATCCGTAATCAATCAATGTTGCAAATGTATCAAGCTGGTGACGGAACATATTTCCGCCGCCCATTCTTGTTTTTCCAATTAGACTGGTTGCAGTATTTATGTACGGTGCGATATGAATTCCACTTAACCGCATCATTTCATCATGGGTCATTTTAGCTTTAAGTCTCCTTGCTTAAAGGCCGGAAAGGTAAGATTCAACCTTACCGATTCGTGCCAGCGTATCATTAAGTTTTGCTTTTTCTGCGAGCACCAGTTCAGGCGGGGCGTTTTTTATAAATTGTTCATTAGCCAATTTTACCTGAAGATTTTTTATATATAAACGATCCCGCTCGATTTCTTTGTTAAATTTTTGTTTGAGAGAGGAAATGTCTATCGCCTCGGCAATGAAAACAAAAGCCTCGAAGCATGAACCTGCCAGGCCAATGGAGCCTTCCGGCCGCTTCCCAGCGGTCTCGTTAGCCGATTGTATTTCCAATTCTCCAATGCCGGCAAGCAGTTTCACCAATTCTTCGTTTTGCTGCAATACATGCTGCGGCTCGCCGGATACACCGGCAATGACACGGAGCTTTTTATCGGGGGGAATGGTACATTCGCTGCGAAGCGTGCGGATCATGCGGACAAATTCCTGCAAAAAAGCAAAGCGCCGCTGCACATCCGGCTCGCTGCGCTTTTCGCTGTACTGCGGATACGCTGCGGTGATTAACAGCCCCTGCGTATTGGGCAGCTTGCCGTAAATTTCCTCGGTAACAAAAGGCAGCAGGGGGTGCAGCAGCCGCAGGGATTCCGCCAGCACGTCAAGCAGCACCGCGGCGGCACGGTCTTTTTCGGCAGCGTTATTGGTGTTTTTTCCAGTTGTTTTAATTGAAGAATCTTCGCTCGTTCTAATCGATAGTTTGCTTGCTTCGACATACCAGTCGCAAAAATCATTCCAGAAATATTCATAAGCGGTAAGGGCTGCGTCATTGAACCGGTATGAAAGGAACGCCTCGTGCATCGCTTTTGCCGAGCTGTTTAGCCGTGAGTA
>WRNF01000207.1 GCA_009776715.1 Treponema sp.
GGAAGGCAGGGCGCAGACGTGATTGTTCCGCTGCCGCCCGGCTCGGTGATCAGCGATGCTGAAACAGGAAAAATTATCCGGGATTTTTCCGGTAAACAAGAGGAAGGCAATTTTATTTTCCTTAAAGGAGGAAACGGCGGATGGGGGAATATTCATTTTAAATCGTCAACTAATCAAGCGCCGCGCAGGGCTTTGCCCGGGCAGCCGGGGAAAACAATTCAGCTTAAAGTGGAGTTGCAGATCATCGCGGATATAGGCTTTGTCGGTTTTCCCAATGCCGGCAAATCCAGCCTGCTCGACCGGTTTACCAATGCCAGGCCGAAAATTGCCGCTTATCCTTTTACCACCAAAATTCCCAACCTTGGCGTGCTGGCCGCAGGAGGCGCCATTGACGGCGCCGATGACTCCAGGGACATCATCCTTGCGGACATTCCCGGTTTAATAGAAGGCGCTTCCGGCGGGGCAGGATTGGGCATACGTTTTCTTAAACATATTTCCCGCACAAAAGCCCTTGCCTTTTTAATTGATCTTTCCGCTGAAAATTTTTTAAGCGCTTATGATGTATTGCAGGGTGAACTTGCCGCTTTTTCCTCCGAATTGGCGCAAAAAAAACGAATCCTAATATGCACCAAAACCGATCTGCCGGAAACTGCCAGGAATCTTTCCCTGTTAGCTGCAAAATATCCAGGCGAAACAGTTATTGGCATTTCGGTTTTTTCAGGCGAAGGTTTAGCGGAATTAAAAAATGAATTTTTACGCCTAACAGAAGCGGCGGAACAGGAGGCAAAAAAATGAAGCTGGCAATACTGGGNGGCAGCTTTAATCCCATTCATCTTGGGCACCTTTTTTTGGCAGATACNGTAATTTCTGAACTGCACTACGACCGCGTTATACTAATACCGGCATACCGTTCTCCGTTTAAACTTGCCGCTGAAGACATGGAAGAAAATTCACGGGACCGGCTTGAAATGACCGCCGCTTCAATTGCAGGCGATCCCAGGCTGGCTGTTGATGATTGCGAGATAAGGCGGCGTGGAATTTCCTATACCGTAGATACCATTACAGACATTATTCAGCGATACAATCCCGAAGGAAAACCAGGGGTAATATTAGGCGATGACATAGCGGCAGAATTTCCGCTATGGCATGAAAGCGATAAGATTCTTGCAATGGCAGATATCATTATTGCCCGGCGCATACATTCCGGTAACCTTAAGATTGATTATCCCAATACTCAAATTACCAATAATGTTATAGAAATTTCTTCTGGGACAATCAGAGAGATGATTGCCAAAGGCAGCGCATGGCATTATTTAGTGCCCGCTCCGGCCAGAAATATTATTGAAAAGCACAGGCTCTTTGGCCTTGAAGAGCAGCCTGCGGCAATGCTCCAATCAAGCAATGGGGGCAATGGAGGCAATGGTAAAGCATTCAATGTAAAAAGCATTTCGCTTCGTGTGGAAGATACAGCGCGGGAAGCCCTTAATCTTGAACGTTTTCTTCATTCCCGCAGCACTGCGCTTTTTGCATGGGATTTATGCAGGCGCTTCAGGCCGTTGTACCCCTCGCTTGATCCTGAACTTGGCTATTTAGCGGGCATTGCGCATGACCTTGCCAAGCAACTGGAAGGAAAGGAATTGCTCAAGCTGGCAAAAAACGATAAAAAAAGGATTTCTCAGTTGGAAAAGAAAAAACCAGTGCTTTTGCACGGCAGGGCATCGGCGGTATTGCTTAAAAAACAATTTAAGGTTAATAATAAAGATGTTCTGGAAGCTATTGCAATGCACACCTTTGCCGGTGAAAATATGTGTCCCCTGGCAAAGATCATTTATATTGCGGATAAAATGGAATTTTGCAGGGAAAAAGCAAACCCTTCAGTTAGAAAAATGGCGTATACTGAAGATAATCTTGACAATATCTTTTATACTGTTTTTGCTCAGACTGTTGCAGGCCTGCGTTCCAAAAAATTAAATTTAACAGGAGAAACTAAAAAACTCCTCGCTAAAATGAAAGAATTTTCCGGAGAAAAAAGAAAAGGGAGATAATGTAATGCGGTCAAAGATTCATATTTTTACCAAAGACACCAGTCCTGTTCTGCTGGGAATTATTGTGTTTTTTCTGGTTGGCGGGATTATTGTTACCATTTTTTTATTAGACAGTAATCCGGTTGACGAAATTTTGTCAAATGATCAGGTGATTAGTGTTTTGTATGTTATTGAAAAAAACCAAAAGCCTCTCTGTACTTATGTATTAATGTGTTATCCGCAAACAAAAAAAGCGGTAATTTATGATATTCCCGAAGAATTAGGAATGCTTATCCGTAAAATTAACCGCATTGACAGGATAGATACAGTATATAATCCCAATGATATTACTAATTATAAACTTGAAATAAACAGGCTTTTGGGAGTTGATATTACTTTTTTCATTGCAGCAAACACAGAGAATATCGGTAAGGCAGTAGATATTATTGAAGGGGTGGAATTGTTTATTCCGGCAAGCGTGTCAATACACGACGAGGATGAGCTTGTTTTATTTCCGTCCGGAATAAACCGCCTGGATGGGGACAAAGCAGTATCTTATATCAGTTTTAGCGCACCGGATGAAGAGAGTGAAATGGCTGTGTCGCGGCGGCAGCAATTTTTTCTGGGGTTTTTGAAACGCCAGGCGGAAATGAACGAAATGCTTAAAATTTCTTCGGTTTCTCAAATGTATCAATCTTTTTTACGAACCGATCTAAACCAACATTCCCTGGTCCGTCTGCTTGATATTTTTTCCGGCATTGATATTGACAGAATAAATATTCAGCTTGTCGGCGGCAATATGCGGGAAGTGTCGGGGAAAATGCTTCTTATTCCTTATTTTGACGGAAGTTTGGTTAAGGATATTGTACGCCAGGTATTAACCACGCTTACCGATACCGATGACAGTTCCATGGGCGTTCGTGTCTTTACTGTGGATATATTAAACGGCACATCGGTTACCGGGCTTGCAGGAAGGACAGCAGAAGTTTTACGCGGTTTTGGATACGACATTATTACCGTTAAAAATGCCGATCATTCAGGCTACGAGAAAACTGTTATTATTGACCGTTCAGGTTATGAAGCAGCGGCAAAAAAATTTGCCGACATTATCCGGTGCAATAATATCAGGCAAGAATACTCCGGCAATGAGGAGCCGGCTGAAGCCGTACAAAATTTTGAATATAAATCGGACTTTATTCTTATTATTGGCAGGGATTTTAATGGAAGATATGTTACCGGCAATTAACGGCCATGCAAAAATATCCTCGAATATTGCAGCTTTATTGCAGCAGCATAAAGGAGAGGATGTAACCGTTCTTGATCTGCGAGACCGGAATGAGTGGACAGACTTCTTTATCATTGCCACTGTAACAAGCGGCACGCACCTTGACGGCTTGGAACGGCATATTAAAATTTATTGCCGCGAACAGGGAATTGACATACTTAGGCAATCCCCCAGGTTCCGCGGACAAAACACAGACCAAAGAGATGAATGGCACATAATAGATTTGGGTTCATCAGTAATTCATCTGATGAGCAGCAATGCCCGTAATTTTTATGATCTGGAACGGCTTCATTCGATGTAACAACTAACTGCCCGCAAAGAGCTGGCATAAGCCCGCACTTTGCGGAACTGCGACGTTTTATATTTCTCTAATTACTATTCATCGTATTCGAAATCATCATCGTCTTCATCATCGCTGTCGTCATCGTCATCGTATTCATAATCATCGTCATCTTCATCTTCATCAAAGTCATCGTCTTCATCGTCATCATCAAAGTCATCGTCTTCATCTTCATCGTCATCTTCGTCTTCATCGTCATCTTCGTCATCATCAAAATTATCCTCTTCCATGTCATTAAAACTTTCATCATCCATGTCATCATCAAATTTTTCACTGTCACCAAATGTGAAGAATGGCATTGAAAAAGCAAAGTCCGCATTATAACAGTTAACGTCGGNTAAAGCCCCATCGCTATAAACTGGTGTTAATGCCAGTGCAGGAAATTCCTCACTGTAATTTTCTTGTTCATTCTTGGTTTCGTGCAGAATCATAATTTTCTCCATCCTAGAAATTTTTTTCCGTGTACTCATAAAGAGCAGGTTCTCCATACACACAATATGGCTCTCATTAAAACTTTAAGGGAGAGACCATAGAATTGTCAACTGGTTTTTTGCTTTACTATTTATTTTTTGCTTTACTTTTTTTTTGCTTTACTTTTTTTCTAGATGTTCTTGCAAAACACTGCTTTTGCAAGAACATCACTATTGTAATAGTCAAGCAAGACATTCATTATACTAATATGTCAATAGCAACAATTTTGGCCCCTGCCAAGTTAAATTTATACTTAAAAATAGGAAAAAAGCAAGCAGATGGAATCCATAAAATAGAAAGCCTTTTTTTTGCTGTCTCTTTTGGCGATACTTTGAGCGTTGAAGTATCGCCGTCAAGAAAAGAGAAACCGGATGTTAAAATAAGCATGCATTGGCATCCTCTACCCTTTATTCGTGGCGAGGGTTTAATGCCCCGCCCCTTGGGGCGTGAATCAAACGGCTCATCTTTTGGTACATTGGGTATTAAACCCGAGTCCAATTCCTCGGGAGAACGAAATACCCCGCTGCTTGC
>WRNF01000208.1 GCA_009776715.1 Treponema sp.
CCCCTAGCCCCTAATCCCTATCCCCTAACCCCTAACCCCTATTATCGCGCCGCTTTTGGCATCCGTTTTGCCTTTTACGGAAATTACGCCGGCTAATGCACCGGAAGGTATGGCTGTTATTGCGTTTTTTGTTCCGGTAAGCATAATAAGGCCATGTTCCGAACAGCCGTAACGCCCAAAATATCCATTCGGAAGGGGAAACAGATCGGAAATTATCCGTGCAGGGAATGAGCCGGAAATGTCCGCCTCTGTGTGTTTTTTTCCTGCTTTTGCCGGGGCTGCAAGCAAGAAACTTAAAACAGCCCGTTCTTTGGGTAGGCCCGCTGCAATGGAAATTGTGTGCAATTCCTGCGGGGCATCATCGGTTTCAAACGCGAAGTGGCACCATCTGGCTTTGCCCGCTGCGGATTTGCCGCCCGGAAAAGGGCAGTCCCTGCTGTGCAGACAGGGCGCAAGGGGCTGGTAGCCTTTTTGCAGTAAAATAAAACGCAGGGCAGACAAAAATTCCCCGCAGCGGGGAATGCCCGGCTCAACAAGCAGGAGTGAAGCGCCTGCGCCGCCAAGCCTTTTCAATAAAGAAGCTGTTTTAACGGCATTCCGCAGCAGTCTTTCTCCGCTGTTATGCGCAATGTCGCCGTACATTTCGTTGAACACATTTATTGCGCATACCAATGCGGCGGGCTTTGCTTTTGCAGAAGATACATCCGCCCTTATTGTTGTGATTTTCCAGGGGGCGTTTTCCCCCGCCAATGCCGCAAAAATTTTTTTTCCTGCATCAAGCGCCGGGCCGCTTATGTCAATGCATTGTATCTCAAGCGGCATGGTCCGCAGTTCAGGGCGGCTTATCCACAGCGCGGCGGCAAAGGTGAGCGGCCCGCAGCCCAAATCGCTTATGCGGTCATTGGCTGAAAGGGGCAGGTTCAGCGAATGCAGCAGCCTGCACAAACGGTACAGGTTCCAGGGCAGAAAATAGCGGAGATAGGCCGAAAGCAATGCCGGCTGATTTAAATATGCAAGCTTACGCTCGCCCCTGCCGGATGTAAGCAAACGGGACAGTTCCGCAGCATTTGCAGGCAGTTTTAAGCGAAACCGGCCAGGCAGGGGAAAAGTTTTGTCAATAAGCCCCGGAACTTTATTCAAAAGGCCAATAATTTCCGCCGGCAGAGGATCAAACATATTTTTTGCAAAAGACTTTATATTCATATACTGTGTGCCAGTTTAGTTTTCAAGATATATACTGCCGTTTACATATTAAATGTAATGTCCTTTACAGCTTATAATACGCAGATTCTGTTGTTCATCATATGAATATATAAGACGAGTTACATGGTCAATATGGCGGCTATATCCGTCTATATGTTTTAACCGTTCGGGCTTGCCGATTCCTTTTAATAAACCATTTCTTTTTATATCAATAATAAGTTCATTTATTTTCTTTAGTGTTTTTTTGTCTTGGGTTTGCCAATCCATGTATTCCTGAAAGGCATCTGTATCAAATACTATTTTATCCATTTGCAATGGTCTCAAGTTCAGCCATTGTTTTTACAATGCCCTTGCCTTCATCAAGCGCTTTTATGCGGTTCTGTAATTTTTCTGTAAATGCAGCATTGTGCCGATCTTTTTCAATTTCCGTGTAGGCGTTTTTGGGAAGTATTACAAGTTCATCTTGCCGATAGGTGTTTTTCAATGTTTCTATAAAATCATCGTTTATCTCATCGGCTCTTATATGGTAGGTGGTATACATTCAATTTAACCTCTGTTTATAATGTGCCATATATATTTCTTTTTTACAAGAGCAACCACCCCGAAAAATCCCCACGAATAACGTTTAGGTAGCCGACACTTTCACCCGAAAATGTCAGAATTCCCCAATGAGACAGAGAACAGCCCGATTGCCAATTTCTCAACCATTTCGTAAGGTGAATTCAAATTCTCTCTCTCTTTTCAATGAAGAAAGAAAAAAGAATTGTTGTTTGCAGGTTTTCATTTAATCAACAGGTAGCTTTTTGATACCATATACTGAATAGATACAATTATTCAAAAATTTTATTTCTCATTTTTCTTTTTTCCAGATGCCCTTATGCTTAGGCATACCGGAATTAAAGAAAAGCCCAGGTCTTTGCGGATGCGGTTTCGCAGGCAGAAAACATATGCCTCGCTTACAACATGGGAACGGGAGCAAAAGAGAATAAAATGAACCGGATTAACCGATTTTTGAACAGCGTACTTATTTTCATTTATCATTCATTCATTTCAAAAACTTGTCGCATAACTACCCAACAAATTGTTTTAGGTCAATTTTTTCCATGTGTGCATTGATATATTCAACACCCTCTTCTCCGTCTAAATCAAGCAAAACATGAGAAAAACCCATTCGATTATGCAGAACGGCAGCCACTTCTTTTACCCAATAAGTCATACTCATTTGAATAATGTTACCGTCTATTTTTTTTGCCATATCGGTAATCCTGCTTTTGGTTCCAATACGGTCTATTAGAATTATCGTTGACATATAATGCTTTTGGTTTTTAATTTCAATTTCTCGTTCAAAACGCGATACTTTATCAAGAGATATTTCTGAATTGCCAGGCCCAATGAAACCAATGTCAAAACGCGCTCCAACACCGGGTTTATAAATTACCGTTGCATCGCTTTCCCGTTTATTTTGCCGTTCTGAAAGCCAGAATATATTTTCCATTTTTTCTGTTTCATTATCTCTTAAAGAAAACCCAAGAAGTGTAAGTAATGAGCCAAGTACCAGTTTTTCAAAGTATTTTCCGTACATTGACTTTTCAGAACCGCGAATAGTCAATGTTTGCGCGCCCACGGCGGTAAAGACCTGAGATAACTCTCTCCAGCCAAGCCGGTAATCGTGATTATTTTTATCTGTAAAAACAGCTTGTAAGGTCCCAAATATCGATTTTGATTCCATTACGCTTTTAGCAAGAGAGGCATCAAGATTTGATATATACTCCTGAAATGTTTCCACGTCACTGCGCAAAACATTTTGTATCCCTTTTCCGGTAAGTCCGACAAACCAGTTCAGAAAAATTCTGCTTTCTTTATCTAATTTGCCATTTTTTAATTCATTCGCAACAATTTTATGTAAATCACGGCTGAAATTGTTATTGTTTTTCAAACATTCCAAATACAGCATGAGCATTGCTGCATTGGAAAGATTTAACCTTCGGCGCGTTAAACTTTCTGTTAAGGCACGGACGTTTCCTCCTGACAAAATAGAAGTAACAACACTTTTAACTACATCTGTACCAAGACGATCAATTATTTCAGCACCGCGATAACTGGAAAGTTGTTTTCCAATAGCCGGAATATGATTAGATATAGTATTCTTCTCTTTCATGTATTTCCTCGTCTTCCATGTCAAAATTAAGATACACTTGTTCTGAATTAGGTACTTGGGTATCCAGCCAATTAATCATGTCTTTTTTTCCGTTTGTCCAATTCAATGATTTTTGCTTTATTTCATTGATATATTCAATGTTCATTTCAAACAAAACGAATCTTCTGCCGAGCTTAACTGCCGCATCTCCAACAGTTCCCAGTCCTGCAAAAGGGTCAAGAACAACGTCATTTTTAAAAGAATAGTAAGAGATGATATTTTCCGCCAGTTTTGCCGGAAAGACGGCTGGATGAATTTTAGAATGAGCAGGATGAATTTTCCAGATGTTAGTTACTTCATAACCATCATGGATTTTGGAATTTTCAACTAACTTTTGATCGGGATGTTTTCTGATATGCCAATCAATAAGTTTGTCGGTGTGTTTACGATAAACAATGACATACTCGGTAACAGGAACTGGTTTATATTGCAAGGGATTGCGGTCGGCGGCAAAACGCCTGCCGCGCCCTGTTGCCCAGCCTGCCCCCTCCGGTTTTACCCAGATAATATCGTCAATAAAATCAAAACCTTCCTCAATAAAAAGCCGGTGGAAATCGAAGGGAAGGGCAAGCCTCTTTGATGACTCGCTGCGGCTTGAACGCCGTATCAATACCGGTGAAATGTTAATAACAAAAAAACGCCCTTCGTTTAACACCCTATGGCACTCTCTTATAATACGCCGCATTTTACCCAAATAATCTTCATAATCAATATAATCGGCGTATTCAACACGGGCATTGTAATACGGCGGCGATGTGAATACAAGGTCAATTGATTCTGCGGGAGTTTCACGTAAAAGCGCTTCTGAATCGCCATGCCCTATTGTATTTCGTATTGTAGATATTTTTGGTATATCGCTGCCGTTTTTCTTTTCTCCTGAGTTTGACTTTCGCCCAAGTATTCTATCCTCTAGCACTTGTTTTTTTGTTGTTTTTGTTTCAATAAGAAGACTTGTTACCGCATCAATAACAACTTCACCGACAGTCTGTTCTTTGTGGAGCAATGGCAGCCGCCATATATGGTAGCGATCGTCAATTTCCGGCAAGCCAAAAGTTATAACCATGTCAAGCCGTATATTTTGCAGATATATACTGCCGATTTGTTTTGCCTGTTCAACGGTTTTTACTAAATAAACGGCAGTACTCTTTTTTGTACGTATCATTTTCCTTATTACTTTCTCCACAGAAGCTATTGTATCAAAAAACAGGGAAAAAGAGAAGGAAGGGGGTAGGGGGTAGGGGTTAGGGG
>WRNF01000209.1 GCA_009776715.1 Treponema sp.
GTCGCACATCGCACTGGTATATGCCGTTTTAATGGCGAATAATTGGAGATGTGCGACGTTTAAATGTCGCACATCGCACTGGTATATGCCGTTTTAATGGCGAATAATTGGAGATGTGCAACGTTTAAATGTCGCACATCGCACTGGTATATGCCGTTTTAATGGCGAATAATTGGAGATGTGCGACGTTTAAATGTCGCACATCGCACTGGTATATGCCGTTTTAATGGCATATAACATTATTTATATGCAAACCCCTTAATTTCCCAGGGTTTCCTTTAACATTGAATTGTCCAGAATAATTGCTATGCGGCCTTCGCGAAGCAGACTGCGGTTTTCTGCGCTGGAGATAATCCGCAAGGTATCTTCGCGGCTTATAATGGGGTCGGTGGGATTAATGCCAAAAACACCTTGGGCAAAAATTTTAAGGGGGTTTTCGCCGACAACTGCGGATAATTCTTTTGACAGGCCAGAGGGGCCGGAAGAAAAGATGCTTCCCTTGTGAAAATATCTGACCATGTATTTGGCTTTTGGGTTAAGCATGTTTCTTTCAAAAATAAGGTTCATTTCAGTGTCCCAAATTTTAGGGAAAAGGCAGGGCTTGGGAAAAGCCGATCCTTTCCTGCCATGAACCGGCTGTTCATCATAAGCCATGATGATTATCCCGGTATATGCGGAAGTCCGGACAGGGCTAAGTGTCCGCGGAATGTCAGCGGTATGTTCATGGCGGATCAGCGAAGAGCTAAGGCTTGCAATGCCCAGGGAATAAGAAGCGGAAAGCAATTTTAGGTCATTGGAAAGGGCTGGCGGCACAGCATCAGCTTGAAGGGCAATGTTTTCCACAGCATTAAAAGTCCAATTTCCTTGATCGATAATATCTGCAATTACCGACGAGGAATCAACCTGTATATTTAAAATATCGGGCCGGATAAGCCTTAGGTATTCAGCGGCAATTATCGCTTCTCCCTGCGTCCTGCCGCCGGGCAGCTTAATGCCTGCCGAAGCCAAATCAAGAGAAATAACAGCGTTAATCTGCATGTTATCCCATTCAATTGTCCCGCTAATGCCAACTTTTGCCTGAGCAGCCAAAAAAACTGTATTAAACAGTAAAAAACAAATTAAATATATTCGTCCGAAACGAAGCCATTTATGCATTTTTTCCCCTTCTTATCTATTAATTATCGGTACTTTTAGCTCTTTTCCAATAGATAGAATTTGGTTTAAATCAAGGTTATTTTCAGATGCCAGTCTGTCAATATCAACTTTGTACATTCTTGCAAGCGACCACAATGTTTCGCCTTCTTTTACCTTATGAGTGCCGTTAAAAACTATGCCCTCGCGATTCTGGGCAGCAGAATTAGCCACAGGAATTTTTTCGGCAGTATAAGCCGGGGATTCCTTGTATGCAGGAATTGTTAAAATTTCACCGACTTTAAGATACCTGCCTGAAACACCGGGATTATGCTGTTCAATCATTTCCAAAGAAACACCGTAATGAAGGGCCAAGGCATACAAAGTATCGCCTTTTCCAATTGTATAACGGTAATATCGTAATAAAACTGAATTTTTGTCTTCCAGTTTTTGGTTTATTGCCTCGGCCTTTGCCAGGGGAACTTTTAGTTCATAACTGCTGTCAGGAGGGGTAATGCCATGCAGCAATTCAAGGTTAAGCAAACCGAGTAAATACCTGTCTGTGCCTGTTTCCAAAGCGATCATGTCCAGGGAAACCTGCCTTGGCAATTTAATTGCTGTCCATTTATATGATTCCGGCCAGTAGTCCAGGCCAAACTCGCGGGGCCGGGATAAAATATAGGAAACAGCCAGCAGCTTTGGCACATAGTGAATAGTTTCAGTTTTAACCTGTTTTTCTTCACACAAAGTCCAATAATTTTCTATCTTTGACTGCTGGATAATTTTTTGTATTCCGCCCAGGCCTGCGTTATACGCAGCCAAAGCCAATTCCCAGTCGCCAAGGGCATTAAAATTATCTGACAGTTTTTGCAGGGCAGCAATAGTTGATTTTCGGAAATCACGCCGCTCATCTATCAAATCGTTCACTTTAAGGTCAAACGGAGTTATGCTGTTCATCATAAACTGCCACAACCCCACAGCCCCCGATTTGCTTTTTGCAGTGCCAAGATAATTTGATTCAATAAAAGGAAGATACGCAAGTTCAGGCGGCAATCCCCGTTGCGCAATTTCATTCCTCACAAAAGGAAGGTACAGGCTTGAATTTTTAATAACCGAATTAAGCCATTCAATTCCACTGCGGTTTGAGTAACGGTTAATATACTGAACTGTAAGCGGCTGCTCAAGGTTTTCCTGCGTTAAAAGCAGCGAGGCCTGCGCATTGACAAAAGAGGATTGGGAGTACAATTCGATATCCTGCGGAATTTGACTGCGCAGGGGGCGCTCGGTGCCTTGAAAAGTAGTGTCAGTATCGCCCCATGTTTTTCCAATTGCGCAAAGAAAAAAAATTATCATAAAAAAATCTTTCATTTTTTCTTGTTAAAATATTTCTCCTTAAAATATTTCTCCTTAAAATTTTTCTCCAAAATAAATTCCTGCCCATTCCCAGTTGCCGTGAATATCCGGATCTGAAGGGAAATAAATTTTCCTAAAATACAAATACCATGTGCTAATATATTGATTCCAGCCCCATGTACGTAAAAAAGCTTCGGTAGAATTGGAAGATATATCTAAATTATCGGCATATCGGATTTGATTCCCGCGCATAAAATCCGACAAGGCAAAATCTTCCACGCTTATATTATCAATTTCATTCTGCCCCCATGAACGGGTAAAAAAATTAACCTTAGCCTGATACTGCGCAAGCTGGTAAGCAGCCCCTTCATCTAAAGCAGACCGCACATTGTAAAGCAGGGAATTCAGGTTTTCATGCGTCCAATTTTTTGGTGAATTATAAAAATCTACCTGCTGCCGTGCATAATTATATGCATTGGGATAACCGGGAATGATGGTAACGGCAAAAGTCAGAAAATTGGTAAAAGCCTGCACCGCTTTATTCCATTCGCCAATTTGCTCATATGTTTTGCCAAGCAAAAACCACAAAGTTCCTTCATCAATTTTTTCAGAAAAACGGGATATCAACTCCTGATAATACCACACCTGCTGTTTACTGTTTTTAGATACATTAATAAGTTGATTAAGGCAAGCAAAATGAATTGATTCATCGTTTATTAACAAGTCAGGATAATTTTTTACAATAATATCAAAGTATAACACGGCTATTGGCAATGAATTCTGCTGCAAATACGCATAAGCCGTCATAAGCAGATAATAGCTGTTATACGGATCATCGGGATAGTTGACTGTATGTTCGCCAAGAAAATGTATCAATCTGCTGAATTCTTTTTCTCCGGCAAAATTATTGGCAATTTCTCTTATTACCGTAAAAGTATTTTCCGGTGAATTATTTTCTTTATCAAGAAGATCAAACAGGTTTGATAATTCTTCTTTATTTTGATCCGATCCAAAGATATAATAATTATCCCTGCCAGAATCGCATGATGCCGTAAAAAGCAGCAGCGCAAGCGCTAAAAAAAGCAAAAAAGTTCTCTTTTGCATTAAACCCGCCTATTGATATAAAAGTAAATGTATATTATTATACACTAGAGGTACAAAATATGAAATATGTTTGTGTTGCATGCGACTGGGTTTATGATCCGGCAATTGGTGATCCCGATAGCGGTGTAGAACCGGGAACAGATTTTGAGGATATACCTGATGACTGGATCTGCCCTGTCTGCGGTATTGGAAAAAGCAGTTTTTCTCCAATATCTTAGGTTTTTTTAGTGTTCTGTAATATTCAGTTTATGTTACAGGACACTAATTTAAGAGAGATTAAGAATGCTTTCAAGAGAAGAATTTATTTTTACAATTGGTTATGATGGTCCGGCTGCAGTAATTGACAGCCAGGCAAAAAAACGCTATGGAACTCTTTCCACTCAACAGCTTGCCGAAAAAGGCCTGTTCCGCGCTGCTTATTCTTCGGCACTTTGGTCAAAGGACAAAAAAGAGATGGAGGCAATGATCGAAATTTATAATAAAATCAGCGGAATGTCCCTTACGATTGATTCACCATTAGATCGCTTGTTTGGCGTTTTCCCCATAGAAGTGAACCGCTCAATAATGCTGTAATATACGCATTTTTTAAAATCGTCTCCAGGGGGAATCGAACCCCCGTTGCGAGAATGAAAATCTCGTGTCCTAGCCCCTAGACGATGGAGACAAATGTTATTGTATTCAATATGCTAAATTTTTTAAAAAATGTCAAGAGGTCGCGTTAGCTTATTTTTCTGCAATTCCTGTAAAGTTTGCAATGCAGTCTGTAGCAGGTGATTAAATGAACCTATATGTATTCATGAACATTTTTGTAGAAGAAAGAATGTTTGACTCCACCTCTTTCCGCGTTTTCCTTCTAAAACTCATATCCTACACTAAAATATCAACTTCACTTGCAGCCTCGGTTACATCTACCGCATGGCCTGAGCGTAGGTAATACAGCCAGATTTTGCAGGCCTTTCCGGAAGGATGCCCAAAAAGATCA